>JACRMB010000004.1 GCA_016235065.1 Actinomycetota bacterium
ACCGCTCAGCGGCTGCACCGTGGGCGCCACCGGCGTGTCCTGCGCGGCCTCTGGCCTGGCGGACGGCGCCCACACCATCGGTGTGAGCGTGGCTGACATGGCCGGCAACACCGGCACCGGCTCAGGATCGTTCACAGTCGATACAGTCGTGCCTGACACGACCACCCCGGCAGTGACGAACGTGATGCCGAGCGGAATCATAACCACGACGAGCGCCACAGTGAGCGCCTACTACAGTGACGCCGAATCCGGCATCAACAGCGCGACAGCGGCAATTACGCTCGACGGCTCAGCTATGGCAGGTTGCACCGCGACTGCCAGCACGATCAGCTGCCCGGCCACTGGCCTGGCCCAGGGCGCTCACAATATCAGCGTGAGTGTAACCGACAACGCCGCTAACACCGGCACCGGCACCGGCAGCTTCACAGTTGACTCGCTGGCCCCGACCGTATCGGGCGTAACCCCGACCGGAACGATCACCAGCGCCGCGACCACGGTCTACGCCAACTACACTGACGCCACGAGCGGCATCAACACCGCCTCGGTGAGCGTCTCAGTCGACACGACCACCCTCACCGGCTGCACCGTCGCTGCAGGCTCCGTGAGCTGCCCGGCTTCCGGCCTGGCCGAGGGCGCCCATAACATAACGGTCTCCGTCACCGATAATGCCGGCAACACCGGCACCGGTACGGGTTCCTTCACGGTAGATACAGCTGCCCCGTCAGTGACCAACGTCCTGCCGAGCGGCACGATAACGACGACGAGCGCGACCCTGAGCGCCTACTTCTCAGACGCCACTAGTGGCCTCAATACAGCGACAGCGGTTCTGAGGCTGGATGGATCAGCTGTCACAGGTTGCACAACGACAGCCAGCGGAATCAGCTGCCCGACCACTGGTCTGGCCCAGGGTGCTCACAGCCTCAGCGTCAGCGTCGCCGACAACGCTGGCAACGTAGGAAGCAACACCGGATCATTCACAGTCGATTCACTGGCACCGTCAGTGACCAATATCCTGCCGACTGGCACGATATCGACGACGACAGCTACGGTCAGCGCCAACTACACTGACGCCACGAGTGGCATCAACACTGCGACTGCGGTAGTGACACTCGATGGCACGACGATGACAGGCTGCACGGTAACCGCTACCGGCGTGAGCTGCGCCGCCACCGGTCTGACCAATGGCACGCACAACATCAGCATCAGCGTCGCTGACAACGCCGGCAACACAGGTACAGGCACAGGCTCGTTCACGGTGAGCACAGGTCCGACATGTGAGACCTCATACACTGACGCCACAGGCGCCACGATGGAGGTATTCAGCGACTCCGGTTACACCACCAGGGTCTGTCAGTCGACACAGCTGACCGCTAATACCGACTACTACGTACAGCTGACCCATCCGACCATGGATATGGCGACTGAAGGATCAAACAGGAACCGCATGAGGCTGTACAACATGCTGGGAACCCAGGTCAACTTCGGAGATGGCACGACTGAGAAGACCTTCACCCAGCAGTCCGGTGGCGCGCCATACAGGTACCGCGCTACCTTCCGGACCCCGACGACGGCTGATGTCTACATGCTCGAGCCGAGCATCCGGAATACCGCCCAGGACAAGCAGGTAACCGTCTACGGCTGGATAACCAAGGTCGGCTCGACCACGAGCTACGTAAGGACATACTCCGACAGTGGATACACGGTAGAGACCAATACGTTCGCTCCTGGCGCCACCGTATACATGGAGATGTACGGTGCCGGCCTGACAGATGGCACGCCGACGACGGCTGCAACCACGGTGAACAGCTACAACTTCACCGCCACAGCAACATCGATCACCGAGACTTCGGTGACCAGAACAGCGGCCAGGACATACCGGGTCCAGTTCAACATGCCGAGCACGACGACCGACCAGGGTATCCGGGTCAGCGTCTCCAGCGGCACTGTTCTGGCAAGGCCTGAGTTGCTGCTGAATGTTGCATCTGGCAGCGACACAACGGCTCCATCGGTGACCAACGTCCTGCCGACAGGCACGATAACCACCAGCTCGACCACGGTCAGCGCCAGCTACAGCGACGCCGGCTCAGGCATCAACTCCGCGACAGCGAAGGTATACCTGGACGGCACCGCGATGACCGGCTGTACGGCCACGGCCAGCAGCATCAGCTGCCCGGCAACCGGCCTGGCGAACGGTACGCATAACATCAGCGTCTCTGTAGCCGACGTCGCCGGCAACACCGGTACAGGCACAGGCTCGTTCACGGTGAGTGTTGCTGCATCGTGCACGACCACCTTCACCGATACTACTGGCGCCACCATCACGGTCTACAGTGATGCCGCATATACGACGCCGGTATGCCAGTCGACACAGCTGAATACGAATACCGACTACTACATGCAGGTTACGCACCCGACCATGGACCTGGCGACAGAAGGTTCCAACAGGAACCGGATGAGGCTCTACAACATGATGGGAACCCAGGTCAACTTCGGTGACGGCACAGCCGACGAGGTATTCGTCCAGCAGTCTGGAGGAGCTCCGTACCGCTATCGCTCCACCTTCAGGACTCCGACTACAGCCGATCTGTACACGCTGGAGCCGAGCATCCGCAACAGCGCTCAGACCAAGCAGATCACGATCTACGGCTGGATGATGAAGGTAGGCTCGACGGCGAACTACGTAAGGACGTACTCTGACAGCGGTTACTCAGTCGAGACTGACACATTCGCTCCTGGAGCCACCGTCTACGTCCAGATGTACAGTGCCGGCTTTGGAGATGGAACGCCGACGACCTCGGCAACGACGATCAACAGCTACGACTTCATCGCCACGGCAACGGCCATAACCGAGACATCGGTGACCCGTACTGCGGCACGGACCTACCGTACCCAGTTCACGATGCCGGCTACTACTGGAGACAAGGGAATACGGATCAGCATCTCCAGCGGGACCGTGCTTGCAAGGCCCGAGTTGCTGCTGAACGTCCAGTAGGCTTGAAGAAGCCAGCTGAGGATGGTCTGCCTGTAGCAGACCTGCTATAAGCAAAACGAGCCGAGGCCCCGCCGACAGGTGGGGCCTCGGTTATTCTTTGTGATATTTGATATCGGGTTAAGAAATTGTTCTGCTCACGGCTCGCCGGAAGGAAGATTGAAACAGCGACGATGCCAGCTTCGCCGGTCAAATATTCCTGCAAAATAAAGGAAAAGGTGGCTACCTTAAGCCGACAAACCACACTGATTTAGTTACATAATCTATTTACAAAAAGGTGACATAAGTATAAAATTATCAAGCTTTTTTGCCCCAGTAAAAGATTCTAGAAAGGAATACGGGTAATGGGATCACAGCATGGAAACAGCGCTGCTCTGAAAGCGCTTAAAAGTTTCAGCATCCTCATCGTTCTACTGCTACTGGGACTGGTAGCAGCCCAGTCCGCCCAGGCGGCCAGCGCCAAATACGTCTCCGACAGCGCGACAGGCGGCGACTGTACGACCTTCGGTATCTGGGACGCGGCGTCCAAGACCTGTACGATGACCGCCAACGTCAACGCCGGTACGAGCAATGGCATTGAGATCCTCAGTAACGGGATCACCCTCGACGGAAACGGCTTCGCAGTCATCGGCAGCAACGGGTACACGACTGGTGTCCCGCTTTCGGTGCGTACCGGAGTCACTGTCAAGAACCTGACTGTATCCCAGTTCAACTACGGGATCTATCTGCTTTCGTCGAACTCGACCACACTCACCGGCAATACCGTTTCCAACAACGCCTTTGGGGTTTACGAGGTATTCTCGAACAACAGCCAGGTATTCAATAACAACTTCATCAGCAACGGCATCCAGGCTTATGTGACCGGCGGCAGCGGTAACGTCTTCGATACGCCAAGCGGCGGTAACCACTGGAGCAATTACAGCACGCCAGGCCAGGGCTGCGACGACAACAATGGCAACTTCGTCTGCGACGTCCAGTACACATTCACTGGCGGAATCGACCATATGCCCTGGAGAGACGCCGATGGCTGGAAATACACCCCGCCACCGGACTCGACTCCACCGAACATCACCAGCGTATTGCCAGCCGGGATAATCGAAACGAACTCTACGACGATCAGCATCGACTATAACGATCCGGGAAGCAATATAAATCTGGCATCGATCTCAGTCACGCTTGATGGAGTGGCGCTTTCGGGATGCACTTCAAACCAGTCCAATACCAGTTGCCTGGTGACCGGCGTGGCGCTGGGAGCCCATTCGATCGGCGGCACTCTGGAGGATAACCGTGGCAATGTCAGCCTTATAAACGGCGCCTTCAATTTCGTCGATACAACCGCTCCTGCAGTAGGCACGGTTCTACCGGCGGGAACTGTCAATTCGACTTCGACGATGATCACTGCTGGTTATTCAGACGGGAGCGGTTCCGGCATCAATCCTGCAACGGTAAGTGTGACCCTCGACGGTTCGCCGCTAGCTGGTTGTGCGATTGATTCGGGAAGTCTCAGCTGTGCCGTGTCAGGCCTGTCACAGGGTAACCATACAGCCGTTATCAGCGTAAGCGACGTCGCCGGCAACACCGGTACAGGCACCAGCAACTTCGCAGTGGACAGCCTGCCACCGTCAGTGTCCGCAGTATCACCTTCCGGGACGATGACGACAGGGTCAGCGACGATCAGCGCCAGCTATTCTGACAGCCAGAGCCCGATCAACACCGGATCAGTGGTTGTTACGCTTGATGGCACCAACCTTTCAGGATGTACGGTATCTGCCACTGGTGTCAGCTGCCAGGTCAGTAATCTGACAGTGGGTGCACATACGATCGGCGGTTCAGTCTCAGACACCGCTGGCAACACCGCTCCCATCAGTGGCAGTTTCGTATTCTCCGACACCGTCGCTCCGACAGTAGCCAGTATCCTTCCTAGCGGAAGGATCACAAGCAATACGGCTACCCTGAGTGCAAGCTACAGCGATGGCACTGGCTCCGGCATCGACACGGGCACCGTTGCCGTGCTGCTGGATGGCAGTCCTGCAAGCGGCTGTGTTGCGGGTGCGGCGACGGTCAACTGTAACGTCAGCGGCCTGGCCGATGGCAGCCATACGCTTGCGGTCAGTGTCAATGACAGAGCGGGGAACACTGGCAGCGGAACCGGCTCCTTCACCGTGGACACGACGGGACCGGTTGTTACTCCGACTAAATACATCAGCGCCAGCGCCACCGGCGGCGACTGTCCCAGCATCGGTGTCTGGGATGACGCGACCAAGACCTGTTTTCTCACTGGTGACTATTACTTCGCCAACAAGAACGGCATCCAGATCACAGCGAATGGAGTGACGCTTGATGGCAATGGCCACACGATATCCGGAAGCACGGCCTTCAACAGTGGCGTCTCGTATACGGTCAAGACTGGGGTCACGGTCAAGAACCTGACGGTGAAGTCGTTCAACTACGGCATCTACCAGGTCGCTTCGAACGGCAATACCATCACCGGCAACACCATCCTGTCTAACAAGAACGGCATATACATGTCGTCTTCGAGCAATAACACCATCTACGGGAATAGCATCAGCAGCAGTGTGACCCAACAGATAGTGATAGCTGGAGGAGCCGGCAACGTCTTCGATATGGCCGCACCGATAGGTGGCAACTACTGGAGCAACTTCGACACACCAGCAGAAGGCTGCAACGATCTCAACTTTGACGGTTTCTGCGACCTGCCGCTCTTATTCACAGGCGGCCAGGACAATCTTCCCAGGGTGAGCCCGCCTAACCAGTGGCTCGATATCACGCCTCCCAACGTGACCAGCGTGACGCCCTCAGGGACGATCAATGTCGATTCAACCAATATCAATATCAGCTACTTCGACATCGGTTCCGGCGTCGATACCAATACGGTTGTAGTGAGGCTTGATGGGACGACGCTGGCAGGCTGCGCGATAAGCGCCAGCAGCGCCAGCTGCCCGGTATCCGGGCTCGCCCAGGGCGCCCACACCATCAGCGGCTCGCTCGCTGACACTTCAGGCAACAGCGGTCTTATAAGCGGCAGTTTCATGGTGGAGATACTCACCGACGTCACACCGCCGGCAATAAGCAGCGTCCAGCCTTCAGGCACTATAACGACTTCAACAACTAACGTCAGCGCCAACTATACTGATTCCGGTTCAGGAATAAACAGCGCAACAGTTGCTGTTTATCTGGATGGAAGCCTGCGCGGCGGCTGCTCGGTGACCGCCAGCAGCGTCAACTGTCCCGTATCGGGTCTGGCTGACGGCGCCCACGGCATCAGCGTCAGCGTTTCTGATAACGCCGGCAACACCGGCACGGCAACTGGCTCGTTCACAGTCTCCACCGTAGCGCCTGATACGACTCCGCCATCGGTGACCAGCGTATTGCCTTCGGGAATACAGACATCGACGAGCGCGACCATCACAGCCTATCTGAGCGACGCGGGCTCGGGAGTCAATCCCAGTTCCGTCGTCGCCAGGCTCGACGGAGTCGCCATGACCGGCTGCACCGCGACAGCCAGCTCGGTGAGCTGTCCGAAGACCGGCATCGGCCAGGGTGCTCATGCCATAAGTGTGACCGCTTCGGATAACGCCGGCAACAGCGGCACCGGCACTGGTTCATTCACGGTCGACTCGCTAGCGCCTTCGGTCACCGCCCTGTCGCCGACAGGCGCGCTGGCTTCACCCACTACGACCATATCCGCAAGTCTCTCAGACTCGGGTACCGGTATTAATTCAGCAACCGCCCAAGTCTATGTCGAAGGCGGCACCGTCGGAACCTGCAACCGGACGGCCACGTCCGTCAGCTGCCAGGTATCCGGGATGGTCGACGGTATCCACAACTACACGGTCACGGTCTCGGATATGGCTGGAAATACTGGAAGCGCTTCAGCCAGTCTGAATATCGATACCGTGGCTCCCGCGGTCTCCAATATCCAGCCCTCGGGCACCATAACGACCTCGAGCGCGACCATAAGCGCCTACTATAGCGATACCGGCTCCGGGCTCAACATCTCGACCGCGGTAGTAACGCTCGACGGCACAGCGCTGACTGGCTGTACCCGTACTTTCTCCGGAGTCAGTTGCCCAGCCACGGGGCTCACGGACGGTATCCATAATATAAGCGTCAGTGTCCAGGACAATATCACCAACATGGGCACGGGCACCGGTTCGTTCACGGTAACGCTGCCTCAGGCTGACACGACAGCGCCTACTGTTACCAACGTGCAGCCAGGCGGCACTATTGCGACAGGTACAGCCACAATCAGTGCTTACTACAGCGATTCCGGATCGGGCATCAATAGTGCCACTGCAGCAGTGACTCTCGACGGGACCCCGATTACTGGTTGCGTCGCATCTGCCAGCGCGGTCAGCTGCGATGCCATCGGCCTCTCCGAGGGCGCGCACAATATCACAGTCTCCGTCGCCGACAATGCCGGGAACACTGGCACTGGCAGCGGCAGCTTCGTGGTCGACAGCGTGATACCGGTGGTAAGCAATGTGATGCCCAACCAGGCCACTAACTCCACGAGCGCTACGGTCAGCGCCTACTTCAACGACGGTTCCGGCACCGGCATCGACCCCGCTTCGGTGAGAGTCTATCTGGACGACGTACTGATGGCTGGTTGCGCGGTAAGCACTTCCGACGTCAGCTGCGCTGTCAGCGGTCTCACTGATGGATATCACTCCATCAGGGTGGATGTTCTGGACAATGCCGGCAACAGCGGCCACGGAACTGACTCATTCCTGGTAGATACGACTATCCCGGTCATAAGCGACATCCAGCCGAGCGGCACTATCAGTACATCCGCCGCCACAGTAAGCGCGTATCTGAGCGACTCATGGAGTGACGTAAACGATACGAGCGTAGTTGTAATGCTCGATTCTGTCGCGATAACAGGATGTACGGCCACGAATACTTCCGTCAGCTGCCCGGTCACCGGCCTGGTTGACGGTTACCATACAATCGACATCTCCGTAGCTGATAACACCGGCAATACCGGTACAGGCACCGGAAGCTTCACGGTGGACACCACAGTGCCGGACACGACGCCACCAGTGATCAATAATGTGATGCCGTCTGGCACGATTACGACGACAGGCGCCAACGTCAGCGCTTACCTCAGCGACACTGGCAGCGGCATCAACACCGCCTCGGTGAGCGTCCAGGTAGACTCCGTAGCCCTCACCGGATGCACGGTATCGGCCTCCAGCGTAAGCTGCGCCGCCACAGGCCTGGCCGAAGGCGCGCACAACATCAGCGTCACCGCCGCCGACAACGCCGGCAACTCAAGCACCAGCACCGGCAGCTTCACGGTAGACTCCATGAGCCCGACCGTAAGCGGCCTGGCTCCGACAGGTCTCGTCAACTTGGCCGACCAGACAATAACCGCCAGCTACTCCGACTCGGGCACCGGCATTGACAGCTCCACCGCCCAGGTCTATATGGACTCCGGCGTGCTCAGCGGCTGCACAGCAACCGCAACCTCGATCAGCTGCCCGGCTGCAGGACTAGCCGAGGGAGCCCACAGCTACACAGTGAGCGTCAGGGACACGGCCGGCAATACCGGCTCGGCTTCGGCCAGCTTCACGGTGGACTCGATCCGCCCGACGGCAGGCAATTTCGCTCCCCAGGGCTATCTGACCACGACCAGCGCCACGATCACTGCATATATCAGCGATAGCGGCAGTGGAATCGACACAGCGGCTGTCTGGGCTGCGGTCGACGGGGTCCAGCTCAGCGGCTGTACCGTAACCACATCATCAATATCCTGTCCGGCCACCGGGCTTGCGGAAGGCCATCACATCGTCAGCGTCCGCGTGCAGGATATGGCCAACAACGGCGACATATACTTCTGGGGTATAGATGTTGACTCCCTGGCGCCGTCCGTGACCGGCCTTTCACCTTATGGGTCGCTCGCTTCACCGATAACACGGATATCAGCCAGCTTAAGTGACTCCGGTTCGGGAATAGACAGCGCTACCGCCCAGGTCTATGTAGAAGGCGGTACGGTCTCGAACTGCAGCGCGAGTGCCACTTCCATCAGTTGTGATGTAGCCGGCATGGCTGACGGCGTCCATTACTACACGGTCAGCGTCAGCGACCTGGCCGGCAACACCGGCACAGCCTCAGCCAGCCTGCATGTTGACACTGTGGCGCCGACAGTCAGCAATATCCAGCCCAGCGGTACTATCACAACCGATAACGCGACTATCAGCGCCTACTACAGTGACGCCGGCGTCGGGCTCAACATATCGACCGCCGTGGTCACCCTGGACGGAACCGCGCTGACCGGCTGCACCCGGACTTTCACCGGAGTCAGCTGCCCGGCCACCGGACTTGCCGATGGCGTGCATAACATCACTGTCAGCGTCCTTGATAACATCACCAACGTGGGCACCGGCACCGGCTCGTTCACCGTCGCCATTCCTCAGGCAGACACGACGGCGCCTTCGGTGACCAATGTCCAGCCAACGGGCACGGTAACGACGGGCACGGCTACGATCAGCGCTGATTACAGCGACGCCGGCAGCGGCATCAACGCTGCCACAGCCAGGGTATACCTGGACGGAACAGCGCTGACAGGCTGCACGGCTACCGCGACATCGGTTAGCTGTCCAGCATCGGGCCTGACTGAGGCCGTTCATAATATCAGCGTCTCAATCGCTGACAACGCCGGCAACACCGGCACCGGCACCGGCTCGTTCACGGTGAATCTGCCTGACACGACGCCGCCTTCGGTGACGAACATCCTGCCGAGCGGCACCATAACGACCAGTGCGGCAACTGTCTACGCTTACTACAGCGATACTGACAGCGGCATCAACTCCGCCACCGCAAAGGTCTACCTGGACGGCACGGCGTTAACCGGCTGTACAGCGACAGCAACCGGCGTCAGCTGCCCGGCAACGGGTCTCGCCAACGGCGTCCATAACATCAGCGTCAGAGTCGCCGACAACGCCGGCAACACCGGCACAGGCACCGGTTCCTTCACGGTCAGCCTGCCGTCATGTACGACCGATTACACCGACGCCAGCGGCGCGTCCATCTCGGTCTACAGCGATTCGTCATATACGACCAAGGTCTGCCAGCAGACCCAGCTGACTCCAAACACGAACTACTACGTGCAGCTGACACATCCGACGATGAACCTGTCGTCGGAAGGCACGAACAGGAACCGAATGAGGATGTACAACCTTATGGGAACCCAGGTGAACTACGGTGACGGCACGAACGAGAAGACGTTCACCCAGCAGTCAGGCGGAGCACCGTACCGGTACCGCACGACCTTCCGGACTCCGTCCACGGCCGACATCTACACGCTGGAGCCCAGCCTGCGGAACAACGCCCAGACCAAGCAGGTCACGATATATGGATGGATGACCAAGGTCGGCAATTCAGCCAGCTATGTGGCTACCTATTCTGACGCCGCCTATTCGGTCTACACTGATACGTTCGCTCCTGGAGCCACGGTCTACGTGCAGATGTACAGCGCCAGCTTCAGCGACGGCACTCCGACCACGTCGGCTACTTCGATCAACAGCTACGACTTTGCCGCGGCCTCTACCGTGCTGTCGGAGAGCTCTGTGAGCAGGATCGCCTCAAAGACGTACAGGACCGCGTTCACGATGCCGAGCGGCACCGGAGACCGCGGATTCCGGCTCAGCATATCCAGCGGAAGTACACTGGCAAGACCTGAATTCCTGCTGAACAGGCAGTAACAGGCAGGAAGTCGGGCATTTCCCGACCAGCGAGAATCTGGCCGGAGAACAGGATGAATCACGAGGCCCCGCCGTCAGGCGGGGCCTCTTTCTTGCTGTTCTGAAACCATTTGTTCGTTTCCGCGTCTAACCGGGTAACACTAAACAGTCAAGCCATCGGAGGAAGACCTTGGAGACATCCGCAGCCATAAGTTTCGAAGTCCATACGGGCCAGCCGTTCGACCAGGCCATCGAAAGCCTGACGAAGGCACTCAAGGCAGAAAGCTTCGGCATCCTCACCCGCATCGACGTCCACACTACTCTCAAGGAAAAGCTGGACAAGGATTTTCGCAAGTACGCCATCATCGGAGCCTGTAACCCGCCGCTCGCGCACCGCGCCCTCGAGCACCAGGCGGAAGTAGGTTTGATGCTTCCCTGCAATATCACTGTCGAGGAAGACCCCAAAGGCGGTTCCATAGTCCGCATAGGCGATCCCGGAGCCATGTTGAAGGGTTTTGGAATGGATCAGGACCCGGTGCTCGCCGAGGTTGGAGCCGAAGCCCGCAAGCGGCTTGAGCGGGTGGCCAGAGCACTGGAAGCTACATAAGCTCCCGCACAAAGAAATCGACTATCATCGCGTTGATCTCCTGGCGTGACGGGTCGATCTCTCCACCCTGGGGAACAAAAGCGTGTCCTGCGTTCTTCACCATCACCAGCGTGGCCGGCACTCCGGCAGCCTTCAGCAGGTCATAGAGCCCCTGGGACTGGTCCGGCGGCACGAGCATGTCTGAGTCGCCCTGCAGTATCAGGAACGGTGGATCGTCCGCGGTGACGTAGGTGACCGGGCTAGCGATCTTCAGGATCTCAGAGCCGCTGTCGCTGGTGCCGAACACCCTTGCCCCCAGTGCCTTGCCGATGGCGCCACCCTCGAATTCCCGGGTCAGATCCGAGGGGCCGAACATGTCCACGACCGCCTGTACCCGGCTTGATTCATCCTGGTTCCCGCACGATCCCTCGAGACCGTCGTCGTCATCCATGACTCCCAGCAGCGATACCAGATGGCCGCCCGCACTGCCGCCCCAGGCGCCGATCCTATCGGGGTCAAGGGCATACTTGCCAGCATTAGCCCGAAGATAGCGCAACGCGCATTTAACGTCCTCGATCTGTGCCGGGAACCGGTATTCGGGCGCGAGTCGATAATTGACCGACACCACCAGGAAGCCGGCCTCCTGCAGGCTGGGGATGGTAGTGGTGCCGGCTCCGTCCTGCTTGTCGCCTTTGGTCCAGCCGCCTCCGTGGACATACATCACCACCGGCACCGGCCCGGCTGCCTTTAACGGATAATAGATATCCATCTTCAGGTCGACGCCGTTAGCCCTGCCGTAGGTCACGTCACGTTCCACGGTGCCAAGCTTTGCGGGGTCCAGCGGTACAAAAGTGCTCGCCGCATCGCCGTCAGATCCGGTGGTCGAAGCGGTCTCTTTGCCAGTCTCAGAATTGCTGCCCGGGCTATCAGTGCCGGCGTCCGCGGTAGCGCCGGATCCATCGCCGGACAGAACGCCTGCGGAGCTTCTATCTGCGTCAGGATCTCCGCAGCCTGTAACCAGCATTATCAGTACCAGCATCATGAGCACCAGCAGCACGACTGCAAGGGAGGTAAGGGCCGTGAATAACCTTCCCGCACGGAGGCCACGCAAAAGTCTCCGCCGGATGATACCGCCCGATGTCAGACCGGCACTCACTGGCCACCCGCCATCGTCACGATATCCTCGGAAGTGACTACCCGCAGGTTAGCGCTGGCCCAGGCGACCATCTCCTCGTATGCCGCCCAGATGGCTTCCTGCTCTTCGGCGGAGCGCACGGTGGAGCTCTCCGGTCTGGTCAGATCGAAGGGAGGCGACAGCGGCCGCGACTTGTCGCCACCGGTGAAGTAGTAAGCAGTCCAGCCTTCCGGCCCGCTGCGGGCGAAGTTGTTCTCATGGATAAGCGAGGTGATGATCGGCGGGCGGCCGACCGCCGCCGTGTTCCAGCCTGCGAGACGCTCCTGCAGGTAAGCGGTGGGATCATATTCTCCGGCATTGGGAGTCGTCAGCATGTTCCACCAGAAAGGTTCTTCACCTTTTTTGGACTGAGCACTTCCCGTGGCATCCCAGCGGGTGATGCTGAAGTCGCTTGGCCGCACCAGCAGGCCGTTCACCCAGACGAACGGCTCTTCCAGGTCCGTCCCTTCCTCATGGTAAAGGAGGGTCATGTGTGCGCCGAGGTTGGCATACAGCTGCTGGCCGGCAGCCTTGATCTCGGGGCTCTTGCTGGGAACCGGCGCACAGACAGGGTCACGCCCGAAAGTGTCAGCAACATATGAATAGCCACCGGGCTGATCGCGCAGGAGGCCGCCAGTCGTCATATCGAGGGCGAAAGTCTCATAGTCTTGGAGCGTCGCCGCCAGCGCCGTTCCATCCAGGCCTTGCAGGCTCTGGTCGAACCCGGCATAGAGGGGGTGGGGAGGACGCACGTGATAACTGATCGTCATCTCGCTGTTCTTCAGTCGCTCGATCACATCGGGGCGTTCCCGGCTGTAAGCCTGCACGATCGGCGCAGTCAGATAGAAGTCGCCGCGAACGCCGTATTTCTCATAGATGCCGATCAGCCTCAGGATCGTGTCAGCGCTCTCATCCACATGCACGGTGTCATGGACGTTGATCACGAATGTGATATAGCCGGGAGCGGTCTTATCGAAGGTCGTGTAGGTGACGCCGCCACCAGCTCCGCCGTCAGTAACGCCATCCATCCCGGCCGATTCGGTGGCGCTGCCGGTCTCATCGGAAACCGCATCGCTGGTTCCGTCCGGTCCCGCGGCAACATCCGTGCTCGGACCGCCATCCGCCTCTCTGTCGCAGGCGAGAGCTGACAGCAGCAGCATCGCGCTTACCAGAGACACGAGCAGGAAAAACGTGATGCGCAGCCCGGCGCAAGTACCGCCAACCGTGCTGATACCGCCGGCCGTCACGCTGCTATCGCCACACAGCCGGACTCTGCGTATTCTGCTCTTCCCGCTCTCTCTGCTCACTCTGATCACGTTTTCGGGTTGACGCCGGGATTGGTCTGCTCCCAGGCTTCATAGGAGTCGGCCATCTCCGAGAAGGTGGCCCACTGCACTCTTCCGGACGCCACCAGCGGATCGACAACTTCTGCCAGGAACCGGTCGATGACCTCGAACGGATGCTCCGGCTCGCCGCGGAACTCACCCGGATGGACCGTGAAGTGGAAGACGCTGACGCGGGAAGGATCTGCCTCAGCCTCGGCCAGCGACTGCATCAGGCTCTCTTTGAGAAAATCGAAGTATGCCTGGTCGCCGCCCATAGCCCTGGCGGATCCGCCATAGTCGTTCCGTGAGTATGAGCCCTGGGGCAGGTAGACCACGGGACCGTCAGGATCATGCGCGGCGAACTGTGAGACGTCGTTGCCGTTCGAGCCTCCGGCAGGCCGCCAGGGATTGATGCCTATCAGGTCGCTGACGGTTGTCTGCTCGTTCGGATTCTTCCAGTCGCTGTTGACATCGAGGCCGGCGCAGCTGGCCGCGTCGATGAGGCCGGGGTAGAGGTTGCCGCCGCTCCAGTAACGGATGTCTACTTCACTGCCGGCGGCCTGCCTGATGAAACCGACCTCCTCCTTCATCACCGCGCACCAGGTCTCTGCAGGCAGTTCGTTGCCGTTCTTGCCCAGATGCGCGTCTTCATGAAAGTGAAGCGCGATCTCGTGGCCGCTGGCCGCCAGGTCGGAGAGCACGGGATCACCGCTACTGGCCGCGACTGTTGTGAAAGGGGTCTGCGCCTGCACGGTCATGCTGCCCTGGTGCTTCTCGACGATGGCGGCGACGGATTTTATATCTTCCACGTGCCGCTGGAAGAACTCAGGGTTGTTATAGTCCCCCTTGTTCGTCCAGGTCGGGCCCGCGGCATTGCCGCCCACGATCGGACTGGGCGAAGCGCCCCGCGGCTCGATATGCATGCCGATACCGAACAGGAGAACGCCGGCGGACGATGAGGTCGTGGCGCCGGTCGACGTCGATCCCACGGCTGATCCTTCACTGTCTCCAGTTTGCGAGAGACTCTCGTCAGCCGAATCACCCACAGTCCCTGTGGTGACGATTCCCGCATTCCCATCATCCTGTCCGTTCATAGAACAGGCGACTGAAAGCGAGAGCATGGAAGCGAGCAGCAATATGCCTACTGATATCAGAATAATGCGCCGCATCTTTCATCACTCCTGACAACTGCTTCGCTTTTTAGCTTCCGTCACTATCATTATTGGTATTTACGGTTATCCCCGTGTAACGGGAATGTAAAATCTCTGTAAGTGATTGCGGGCCCGCGACACCTGGGAAACTTGACTAATCCTCCGCTGTGCCAATATGCTCAGGACGAATTCTGTAATGGGATCCCGGATGGAATGGATCGGGAAAGACGGGCAGGAGCAGATTCACGTATGGCTGATAGTAAAGGCACAAATCCAGCGAGGAAATGGCGGCCGTCGCCGCCTGAACTGATCGTCCTGTTCGAAAAGCTCATCGAGGCCGTGCCCGGCGCTCAACCACGCAAGATGTTCGGATACCCGTGCGCATTCGTGAACGGAAACATGTTTACAGGGCTGCACCAGGAGAACCTGATGCTGAGGCTGTCTGAAGAGGACCGCGCTACACTGCTCAGCATCAAGGGAGCGGCGCCATTCGAGCCGATGCCCGGCCGGGCGATGAAGGAATATGTCACCGTGCCGGATTCGATGCTGAAGAAACAAGCTGAGCTGAAGAAGTGGCTGGCAAGGTCATTCGGGTACGCGAACTCGCTGCCACCCAAAGTAAAAAAGCAGCCGGCTGTGACAAAGAATTCTGCAGGGAAGAATCCAGTGGCGAAGAAGCAGCCCGCTGCGAAGAAACAGGCGAAGAAGCCGGCCGGACCGGCAAAAAAGAGATAAACGACAAGGAGCCAGGCAGATGCCATCATTCGATATCGTAAACAAGGTTGACCTGCAGGAAGTCGACAACGCCCTCAACAACACCCGCAAGATGACTCAGACGCGTTATGATTTCCGTGGGTCGAAGACCGAGATCGAGCTGAACCGCAAGGACAGCAAGATCAGCATCCTCACCGAAGACAGCATGAAGATGAAGGCCATCGAGAATGAGCTGATCTCAAATCTGGTCAAGCGCAAGGTCGATGCGAAATCAGTGAAGTTTGGCGAGCCGGAGCGGGCTGCCGGCGATATGGTCAAGCTCGACGCGGAGATCCTCGCCGGCATCGACAAGGAAACCGCCCGCAAGATCGTAAAGATGATCAAGGAAACGAAGATGAAGGTCCAGGCGGCGATCCAGGAAGACCAGGTGCGTGTGACCGGCAAGAAGATTGACGACCTGCAGTCAGTCATTGCCCTGCTAAAGGAAAAAGACCTGGGCATGCCGCTGCAGTACATCAACATGCGCGACTGAAACTCAGGGACACCATAGCTTTATTAGCAGGGATAAAAGGACAGCCTAAACCGGCCGCATCGTCCCGAAGAACATCTGCCACGCCAGCGCCGACTTGGCCACCAGGCTGAGGATGATATACACCCTCTCACCGTAAAGGTAGTCTTTCCACGGCCCGATCTGCCGGTACTGCAGCCACTGGTTCACGGCGAAGATGTTGAAGAAGATGAACAGCGAAACCATGATGCCGTAGACGAAGTCAGGTACTGATGTATCCGGGTACTGGTTGGACCCGATCGTGTAGAGCGCTATCACCACCCAGGGGATGATCCCCGCGAAGCAGCCGAAATAGAACGCGGTCCAGCTTGTCTTTTCCGTAGTCTGGTTATGCAGCTCCATCATGTAGCCAAAGAAGATCATGCAGGCGTTGATGCAGAAGATGAGGATCAGGCTCGAAAGGTCGTAGACGCCCACCAACATGGCGATCAGCACTATCATGATCGACGAGCTCAGCGAATACTCCCACCAGCGCGCCTTGTTGATGTGCTGCTTGAGGTTTGCCACATACCAGTTGAATCCGAACGAAGCCAGGATGAAGTGCGCCATCGCCGACAGCAGCAGGAAGATGGCAACCATGGGTGCGATGCGCAGGGTATAAGGGTCCTGAAGATTCTGGACCAGTCTGCCGGAGGAGACATCGAATTTCAGGTAGATAGTCGACACCGGCAGTGAGAAGCTGGTGCTCAGCCACAGCATCAGCACACCCTGGCCCAGGTGCAGGCAGCCCATGATGAAGTTGAAGCGGCGAAGGCCGCCGTAGGTTATTTTACTGGCGGGCGCGGCGTCTGTAGCTAAGGCGATATTCATTTAGGCCTCCCGGTTCCGGGGACGGGTACGATCATTACAACGTGACCTATGCAGCACGCTCAATCGATTACTACTGCCTTGGATACCGTTTCCCTTTTATCGTCGGGCTAATCTCTTGCTTCGGCGCCGGGAGTCGGTCGTCACAGGTTACTTCTGCTCACTTCACCTCACCCATGAACATGGGGATATTGATCCGCTGCCGCTCCGTCTCGCCCTTGAACAGCTCCTCCCGCCGCGCCGGCACGTCGCCGCGGTCGCCCAGGTGCTGCGCGAATTTATTAGCAGTGAAGCTCGAGCCCAAAAACAGCGTGTGTTTGCCGTATTTCACCCGCACGCCGTCCACCGCCTCATAGACTCGCGCCAGCCGTTCGATGCGCGCCGTCACGCCGAAGAGGTCCGGCTGAGTGATGACGTCCTCGGTGAGCTTCAACAGAACCACGCCGGTCGACCGGTACAGCTTCGTCGGCTTGAACAGCCGCTGGAACACCGGCTCCAGCGCCGCCATGATCTCATGGGGGAAGGCGGTGGGCCGCGAGAACTTCACCTTGGCGCCGACGCCGTGGAAATCCTGGGTCTTGAGGAAGCAGACCGCCTCCCGCGCCGCCAGCTTGTAGCGCCGCGCCTTCATGGTGGCGTTCTCCACGTTCTTGGATAGTTGGGCGAAGACGAACTCCGGGTCGCTGGACGGCGGCGTGAAGGTCTTCACTTTCTGGATGGTGTAATAGCTCTCTTTTTCCTCGGTGTCGAGCCCCATGACCATGCGCCCGTTCAGCTCCTGCCAGGTCTCGTAGAATGGCTTGCTGAAGTTCGCTTTCACCCAGTCCTCGTCGCGCCGGGCGAAGTCGAGCGCCGTGGTGATGCCGAACTTGGCGAGATAGGCGGTGGTCTGCGGCCCGATGCCCCAGACCTTCTCCACCGGCATGCCGCGCAGGAACTCGTGGATGTCGCGCCCGGGGATCACCGTCAGCCCCGAAGGCTTCTGCCATTTGGAGGCGATCTTGGCGATGGTCTTGTTGGGCGCGAGCCCGGTGGAGAAGGTGAAACCGAAGGCCTCGTCCAGCTCCTCCTTCATCGCCCTGGCGATGGCCCGGTAGCCCATGCGCAGCGGCCGCTGCATGCCGGTGATATCGGCGAAGCACTCGTCGATGCCGTATTCCTCCACATCGGGCGTGTAGCGCCGCACTATGGCGAAGAAGCGTTTCGACAGCAGGCTGTAAGTCTCGTAATCGGAGGGAAGGAAGACCGCGTCGGGGCAGAGCTTACGCACCTCGGAGAGCCGCATGGCTCGCACGACGCCACGGGCCTTGGCCTCGTAGCTCATGGAGGCGACGATGTTGCGCTCCTTGCCGGTGATCACAGGGATACCCTGGAGCTTGGGGTTCCGTGATTGCTCACACGACGCAAAAAAAGCGTCGGCGTCGATGTGGATGACCGCCCGGGGGAAGGAGCGGATGGAGAGGGGGTTGTCACCCATCTCAATACTTCCGAATGACCGCTCGCACGATCGCCGCGACCCGCAGCTCGTTCTCCGGCGTGATCGGCCCGAACCTGCTATTGGCCGCTTCCAGCCAGACTTTGCCGCCGCGTTTGCGGTAATACTTCATGGTCCACTCGCCGTCGACCTCGGCGATGATGATGTCGCCGTCCTTCTCGGTGACGCCCCGTTCCACCAGCACCATGTCGCCGGGCATGATGCCGGCGTCGACCATCGACTCGCCCTGCACCTTGAGCAGGTAGGTCTGCTCCGGGCGCTTGATGAGGAACTCCTCCAGGCTCATGGTGTCCAGCAGCTCCTCCTCGGCGGGAGAGGGCCAGCCGGCCTCGACCGTGCCGAGCTGGGGCACGGCGTTGAAGCGCCGCCCCGGCAGCAGTTTGCCGGTCTCGTCGCGCTCCACGAAGCCCTGTTCCACCAGCCGGTTCACCAGTTTGTAGGTGGTTCCCTTTGAGCGCAGGCCAGCCGCCCGGGCGATCTCGGCATGGCTGGGCATGCGCCGGTTGGCCCGGTAGAAGGCGATGATCTTATCCAGATGTTTTGGTGTCTTTTTCATGATGAGAGTGGGGTGACACAGTATAGGCGTACGAAAGTACGCCTGTCAACTTTCCGGAAGGAGGGCTCTAAACGCGGGATGGTGGGGAGGAAGTCGTGAAAAAAGAAAGAAATGCCGAGGGACGGAAGATCATGTGGAATTTATTGGTTATGAGAAGTTTTGCCCGTGCCGCCGCAGCAGATGACCGGCCTGTTCTCATTTCCGTTGTTTGCATATTAGGCTTTATGAGCGGCTTCACTTCGCTACTGGCTCCACTGTTGCTGGTAAACCCTGTTGCCTGGCTGACGGCCTATATGCTTGTCTCAGGCATTTTCAGCCTGGCTTGCATGATAGCGCTGTGGCGCATGAGGCTTTGGGCTGTTCCGGCTTTCATTCTGTTATTCATCATCAATCAGATCGTCTGGCTGTCAGCTGGTATCTGGTCCGGCCGTGATATTCCTTTTTCACTCATGGTTATCGCAGTCGGAATTTATTATTTCCGGGAGCTGGAATAAATGTCCATCGAATCAGGAGGGCAACGCAACATGAGTGCCATCGAACCTGTTTGGCAAACAGTACGACTACAAGTTTGATTTCAGCGCGATCCGCGGCAGCATGCAGAAGATCGCCGTCGATAACGGCTACTCGTTAAGCTACAGCATCACGCCAGCCGGGATCTGACGCAACCGCTTACGCGTAAGGATACAGCTTCTTCTTGAAGTCATTCAGCTGGTGCAGAAGCATATAGTGCTTCCTCTCGTCCTCGAGCAGATATGACACAAGGTGGTTAACCACGAAATTGCGGCTCAGTTCCAGCTGCTCCGCCGCCAGCTCGACGGTATCCTTCTCCAGGTCACGGTGTTTCTCCAGCAGCCCTGACAGCTCGCCGAGTTCATCCGGGGTCAGGGTGATGGTGCCGTTGAGTGCTTCCTGTACTACGCCGAGGACCATCTTGTGCTTCGTCGAGTCAGACTTGATGATGCCTGCGATCGTCGTCACCAGTTTATTGTCGGTCGCCGCCAGGATCTCGTCGCAGGTCGCGATGGTAAGGTCTTCCATCTCCTGCCACTTGATGATGCCAGCCTCGAAAGTCTCCTGTTCCTCCACAAGGTTCCGTGTAGACATTCTGATCACTCCTTAAGGTCTATTTTCATCAGTGCTTTCTGTATACCCGCATAGCGGAAAAAGGCATCAAGATTGAATTCCGCATTTTCCGGGCAATATTAATCCAGGGTATTCGGTCCGTATAAACGAGCCCAACCGGCGGCAACAATGAAATTACGCAGGAGACGCGAAGAATCACGCTGGGAGCAGGTGTACGAGAACCAGGCTGTGGAAACGCTGCCCTGGTACTATCCCGCCCTGGATCCGGACTTCGCGGCCGCGCTGGAACGCTACGGCATCTACGGCGGCGAGGTGCTCGACCTCTGCACTGGTCCCGGCACCCAGGCCATGGCTTTGGCCGAGCGGGGCTTCAAGGTCACCGCCATGGATATCGCGGGCTCCGCGGTCGAGAAAGCCTGTCTAAGGGCAAGGGATGATGGCATGGACATCGTCTTCCACCAGGATGATATCCTTGCGAGCAGCCTCGACCGTACATTCGACCTCGTCTTCGACCGTGGCTGCTACCACGTCTTCCCCCGCGACAAGCGCAGGGATTATGTACCCGCTGTCAGCCGCCTGATCAATCCCGGCGGCTATCTGATGCTCAAATGTTTCAGCCACCTTGAAACGCGCCCCGAAGGCCCTTATCGCATTCCCCCGAGTGAGATCGAGCAACTTTTCAGCACCGATTTTGATATCCTGGCGCTCCAGCACACTACCTTCATCGGCCAGAACCAAAAAACACCACCAAAAGCACTATTCTGCGTTTTGCGCAAGCGCTGAATTAGCTGCTTTCGCCTAACTCCCGCCGGCATCCTCCAGCCGCTCCCGATGAAATCGCTCGAAACTCTTCCAGCCGCCGGCGAGGTTGTAGAGGTCGCTGAAGCCGTTCAGGTGGAGTATCCGGTAGGCGAGGTAACTCCTTATCCCCGTCAGGCAGTAGATGAAAATCGGTTCCGGCGCTCCGCGCAGCTCGTCGAGCCGCCCGCGGAGCCTGTCCACAGGAATCAGGACCGCGCCGTCCACATGCCCTTTCTCATATTCCTTCGGTGTGCGGACGTCGAGGACGGTACCGCTGAGAGTCATTTCAGGATGGTCTTCCGCGAACCAGAAGCGCACATCTCCCTTGAGCACATTGGCGCCGACGAAACCGGCCATATTGATGGCATCCTTAGCCGAGCCATAGGGCGGCGCATAAGCCAGCTCCTGCTCTTCCAGGTCGTAGACGGTCATGCCCGTGCGAACGGCGACCGCCAGCACGTCGATGCGCTTGTCGACGCCGTCGAAGCCGACTATCTGGGCGCCGAGGATCCGGCCGTCATCGGGATCGAACAGCACCTTTGTATGCATATGGCCGGTGCCGGGGTAATAGATCGCGTGCCCGAATGGATAGATATAGATCTTTTCGAATCGCCTGCCCACACAGAGCAGGGTCTTCTCAGAAGCGCCAGTCATGGCGGCGGTCAGATCGAAGACCTTGACGATGGCTGTGCCCTGCGTCGTGGTATAGACGCTCTCGCGGCCGCAGATGTTATCAGCGGCGATGCGCCCCTGGCGGTTGGCTGGACCGGCCAGCGGGATGTTCGTCTGTTCGCCGGTCACGGTATCGGTGACTTCGACCATGTCGCCGGCGGCGAAGATATCAGGGTCGGATGTGCGCATGTGCGCGTCGACTTTCACCGCGCCACGGGCTCCAAGCTCCAGGCCGGCGTCTGCTGCCAGCGCCGATTCCGGAGTCACGCCGATAGCCATGACCACAAGGTCGGCGCAGACGCTGGAGCCATCAGAGAGCTCTACAGTGACACGTCCCTGCGCATCCGCAAACGACTCCACTCCGGCGCCGAGCCGCAGTCGCACTCCCTTCTCCTCCAGGTGATAGCGGAGGTCGTCCGCCATCTCCGGATCGAGGGTGGGGAGTACATGGTCCTGAAGCTCGACCAGGTCGACGCTGAGACCGCGATTCACCAGGGCCTCAACCGTCTCCAGACCGATATAGCCGGCGCCGACGACGACCGCTGAACCGGCGCCTCCATCAACAAGCTGCTTGACGGCGTCCATGTCAGGGATGTTCCTCAGGGCGAAAATCCGTGGGTGGCCGATGCCCGGCAGATCCGGCCGAACCGCCGAGGCCCCCTGGGCGAGGACCAGCCGATCGTAAGTCTCGTCATATTCGCGGCCGCCAGCGTGGTCGACCACCCGCACCGACTTGTTGTCGCGGTCGATCCTAACGACCTCATGACCGGTACGGACTTCGATCTCGAACTGCTCGCGGAAATGTTCGGGAGTGGCGATCAGCAGATCCCGCCGCCGCTTGATATCTCCGCCTATGTGATAGGGAAGCCCGCAGTTGGCGAAGGATACATACTCACCGCGTTCCAGCATCACTATCTCAAGCTCTTCGGAAAGCCGTCTCATCCTGGCCGCCGCCGAAGCGCCACCGGCGACTCCGCCGACGATTACGACTTTCATCGCGCTTTTCCTTTCAATGTCTGATCAAATCATATCTATACCAAAAGAGAAACAAATATCAACTCAGGCCATCGCCATGGATCCAGGATTCCTTGCCGCCAGCGCCAGCATTATCATGGTCATTCCGGCGAACAGCAGGTCTATGCCTACCAGCAGGCCGATGACCCACTCGGATGAACTGGGCCAGCTGGCCAGGATAAGTATGCCAAGGATGATACCCAGAAGGCCGCTCACCAGCAGCATTCCCCAGCCCTGTGATTTTTGCGAAGCAAGCGCGATCACGGATTTGAAAGTACCGGAAACCAGGAAGCAGATCCCGAGTACCAGCGTCAGGGTGACGACGCCTGAAAGCGGATAGACCAGTAGCATGATCCCGACGCCAAGATAAAGAAGGCCCAGCAGCAGCTGCCAGACAAAACCTTGCTTGCGGGAAGCGATCGCATTGATCATATAGGCACAGCCACTGATCAATAGCAGGATGCCGACAAAAACTTCGATTCCATAGGCGGCACCCAGCGGAAAGACCATGGCAAAGCCTCCAGTCACTGCAAGCACGATCCCCAGGGCCAGATACCACTTCCAGGAGTCGCGGGTTACCTGCACCGACATCATGCCCATCGATACCTGACCTTCAGAAACAGCGTTCATCAGATCTCCTTTCCTGCCTGGGAAAAAACGACGATAAATATCGTGGATATATTCTGTATCCAGCCGTTTTATCCCCCTTCAGCAGGAGGCTGAAACCGCTTAGCGGGGCCGGTTTGCATAGTAGCGGAGACGATGCTACTCTTTCAAAGGTACGTTATTAAGCAGTAATAGTCGGAAACACACAATCCAGTCTCGCGGCGTTCTTTTAGCCCAAATCTCCGTTTCGAATCCCGATGAATTCTGCCGTTTTTTTCATCCGCGTGCCCTAAACAAAAAAAACCCCTCCCCCGGAGCGCATTTAATGAAAAAACTAACCGCCCTTAGCGTATTCCTCCTGTCGATCGCATGCTTGCTGACATTCGCCGGCCAGGCCATGGCCGAGATGCAGGGCATCGATGTCTCCAGATGGCAGGGTACTATCGACTGGGATACCACCTACAATTACACTAACTTCGCCTTTATCAAGGCCGGCGGCAGCGACGAGGGCATGTATACCGACAGCCAGTTCGAACGCAATCGGGACGAAGCCCGCCGCGTGGGTATACCTCGGGGTTACTATTATTATGCCGGCGGCGGTGACCCGATCCAGGAGGCTGAGCATTTCGCCAGCCTGGTCGCGGATCTGCAGCCTGGTGAGATCCTGGCTATCGATCTTGAGATCGACCATCCGGATCCAGTGGCCTATGCCTGGACATTCCTGGTGCGAACCGAACATCTGACCGGCAGCAAGCCGCTCCTGTATACGAACATGAACCGGGTCTGGGGTTACGACTGGCATGCCGTGGTCGAGAATGGCAATCATCTGTGGGGCGCCATCTACGACGGCAATCCCCAGGTCATGCCGGATCCCGGCCCCTGGCCGGCAGTGGCCGTCAAGCAATACACCAGCGAGGGGACTCTTCCCGGGATCAACAGCAACGTCGACCTGAATATCTTCCCCAGCGTGATCGATGATTTCAAGGCGATGGGCCAGATCAAACCGGCTCTCCCCATCGTCGAGAAGCTCGAGCCTGCAGCCCCTGCGGCCATCGAACCGCAGCCGCCAGTCATGGTCGAGCCCGAGGCTGGCAACTGGAAGACTGACATCCAGGTGGTGGAAGTGATCGAGCCCGAGCGTCTTGTCGGCATCGTCCCGGCGGAGCGGCCAGCGGCTGGCGAGACTGAGATCCTCACCATCCAGTGGCCAGCCAGGCGCCCGGTCATCGAGACCAGCTTCGAGATGGATTTCGCCGCCGCGCTCGATTCCTGATCGCCCCCGATCCCGAACGCGGTCGGGTCCCACCTTCCGTGCGGGTGATTCCCGCTGTTCTCACGATTCCTGATAGAAGTGCCTGAAAAAGGGTATTAATTCAATATACCTTGCACCTGACAGGCACCTCGAAAAGGGGATGATGAGATGGAAAGCATGTATTGGGGAATAGACGTATCGCAGATCATCTTTGGCGTGGGCATGCTTATTGTTCTGGTCTTCTTCGCGGTCTGGGGAATCCGGGTGGGCAGGGGCAGGACGGGCGGCACCAAGCCGGGTGGCACCAAGACCAGTTGATCGAAAGCTTCAGAAACCGATAGCGACCGCCCGCATGGAAACGCTTCCGTGGGCGATGCCATTCACGGGAAAGCCGACCGTTTCTTCTTGCCCTTTCAGGGCAAGGATATAAAGGAGCGGCCAGTAGTGGTCCGGCGTAGGTATTGAAAGCATGGCCGCCGGACCAAGCCTCGTATATTCGATAAGCGCCTCGTGGTCCCCCTCCTCGATCAACTTCCGGGAAAGCTCGTCGAATTCGATCGACCAGTCGTAAGGATCGGCGTCCGGATCGTAATCGACCCGGCCGAGGTTGTGGACGATGTTGCCACTGCCGACGATCAGCACTCCCTTGTCGCGAAGCGGCGCCAGTTCCTTCCCGATCCGGTAATGGAATTCAGACGGCTTGCTCATGTCGATACTGAGCTGAAAAACCGGTATGTCAGCATCGGGGAACAGCCGCAGCAGCGGCACCCAGGTCCCATGGTCAAGCCCCCAGTCCCGGTCACGTTCCACCCTGGTTTTCCTCACCAGGGAAATCAGATCTTCAGCCAGTTCCGGCGCACCCGGGCAGGCATATTCGATCCCGTACAACTCCTCCGGAAATCCCCAGAAATCATGGATGGTCCGCGGTCGCGGCGAAGTGTGCACTGATGTGCCGTGGGTAAGCCAGTGGGCGGAAACCGAGAGCACGGCGGCGGGCCTGGGCAGCCTGCCACCCAGTTCCTTCCAGGCACGGGAGTAAGTATTATCCTCGATCCCGTTCAGGGGGCTGCCGTGCCCCACGAAAAGTGCGGGCATCTTCTCAGTCCCGGGGAACTTTTCAGCCTGATGTCTAAACTGTTCAGGATTCATCTTTGAAACCTCGGCGGACGCTATACCTCAGGGTACCCCTCAGGGGATGCCTGGTAACTTCCGAAACTCCAGTGAAGGTTTGGGACCTGTCTACATGATAGCGATCAGGGAGTGACAGGTGCAGATGAACTCGATGACGGATGAAAAGCCATACGAGCCAGATGTGCTGCTGGGCGTGAGCGCAAAGGGCTGGGCGTCCCTGGGCGGCGGTTTCGCGGCAGCACTGATAGTCTCCCTGCTTCCGTTCCTGCAGTATGTCTTCAGCTTCTTCTCGATCCTGGTCCATGAGATGGGCCACGCCCTGTCGGGCTGGCTGTTCGGCTACCCGTCTATCCCTTCCTTCGATTTCTATTACGGCGGCGGGGTCACGCTGCACCAGAACCGGCTCATATTCCTTGCGGGCGCCGTCCTGCTGCTCTTCGCGATCCTGGGATTCATGGTCAGGGAAAGCAACGCGAAGTTGCTGCTGGTTGCAGCCGGCGCCGCGGCTTATGCATTCCTGGCGTTCACGCTCTGGCATGAGGTCCTTATCATCGCGCTGGGGCATGGTACCGAACTGATCATCGCCGGCATATTCATCTACAGGGCTGCCAGCGGTAGCGCCATCCTGCAAAAAGCCGAGCGGCCTGTCTATGCATTCATTGGCTTTCTGATAATCGTCCAGAATCTGATGTTCAACTATCGCCTGATCACCAGCACTACCTTCCGCTTCGAATATGAATACGCCAAAGGCGGTATGGAGATGGACTACAGCCGCCTGGCTTATGAATACCTTCATCTCAGTCTGGCCTCGGTTGCGACGCTGTTCCTGGTCATGACCATCGCGACCCCGTTCATCAGTCTCGGGGTCAACATGGCGCAGCGCCTGCGTGACTAGCCAGCCGGCTGCAGGCTACCGGATTTCGCCCCATAAATGGACCGTAGTATAATCGTGGCTTCAGGAAACGATCAAGGGGAGACACGATATGGCCTCATCCGAATTCATCAGCGGCAATCCCAGCCTTGAATGCAAATATGGCGAGAACGGCTACCAGACGCCCGCAGCGTTGTATAGCGGCGGCACCGCCGATCCGCTCGCCATGGACAGGTTCGATGTGGTCCAGGGGACCGCTCCCAGCTACAACAATCTCTGCGACCTGGACCGTCTGCTCCAGACCTCTACCCATATAGCTGCTGGTTTCGATGTGAACAGCGGCGTGGTGCCGCGCATCGCCGTCGCCTGCAAGCACGGCAATCCCTGCGGCGGCGCGGCAGGCGACGATGCGGCGAAGGTCGTCATGGCCGCGCTTGAAGGCGATCTTCGCGCGGTCTTCGGCGGCCTGGTGCTACTCAACTTCCAGGTGGACGAGGAGATCGCCGAAGTGCTGATGACCCACAAGATGGACGCCGGCGGCCGCCGGCTCCTGGACGGCATCGTCGCTCCTGGTTTCACCGCCGGAGCCATGGAGATGCTCGAGCGCAAGGGTGATAAATGCCGCCTGCTGGCCAACCCGGCCCTGGAGAACATGGACCGGGGATCTCTCGACGCGGCGCAGCGTTTCCGTTATGTGCGCGGCGGCTTCCTGGCTCAGCCGAACTACACTTTCGTGCCGGAGCTTATGTCCGGAGCGGTGGAGAGGACCGGCGAGGCCAGCGACCGCCAGGTCGGCGACATGATCCTCGCCTGGGCGATCGGTTCGACATCCAACAGCAACACGGTGACCATCGTGCGTGAGGGAATGCTTCTCGGCAACGGCGTCGGCCAGCAGGACCGGGTCGGCGGCTGCAAGCTCGCGGTGATGCGGGCGAAGGATGCCGGCCATGACACCAGCGGCTCGGTCGCTTACAGCGACAGCTTCTTCCCCTTCGTCGACGGGCCGACTGAGCTCGCGGACGCCGGTGTCGAAGCTATAGTGGCGACCAGCGGCTCTATCCGTGACGATGAGGTGAAGGAATTCTGCCAGGGCAGGGGGATCACCCTGTTCCTGTATCCCGATTCCGCGGGACGAGGTTTCTTCGGCCACTGAGCACATCTGTAGGAAAAAACTGAACACCAAAACATCACAGGACCGCTCCCATATGGGGGCGGTTTCTTTTACTCAAACCAAATCACCTCTTGACACCGAATGCCCCTTGATTTATTCTACGCCGTAGATTAGTATTTCTACATTGTAGTAAAGTTCCTACACCGTAGGATTAGTCCCTGCTAGAACAGTCAGTTGTATCAGGAAGTGAGGCGAAGATGGCACCACCAAGAAAAAGAGCTTCATCAGATGAAGGAAAGTCCCGCCCGGGGCTTACCCGTGAAGCGATTATTGCCGCCGCCCTGGAGATAGTCGACAAAGAGGGCCTGGATGCCCTTTCCATGAGGCACCTGGGGTCCGTTCTCAAGGTCGACCCCATGGCGATCTACTACCATGTGCCCAACAAATCGGCATTGCTCGACGGCCTCATGGAAGCGGTCATGTCCGAGATCGACCTGTCGCTGGACGATCCTTCACAGCCGGGCCCTGAGCGCATCCGTGTGGCGGCCCACATGTATCGTAACGTGATGATGGCCCATCCCAACGCGGTCCAGGTGGTTGCCGTCCGTAACCTCAATACTACGGAGTCATTCCGCCCGGTCGAATTCCTCCTTGGCGTTTTTGTCGAAGCTGGCCTTTCCCCGGCCATGGCCATGGCCGCAGTGGACATCTTCGCCCTGTTCGTCCGCGGCTTTGTCCTTTTTGAAACCGGTAAGACCCTGGCTGAAGAAGCCGCCTGTAAGGGATGTGAGGCTGCTGATCTCCTGAAACAGATACTTCCAATGGACGAATTCCCGGTCATGTATGAAGTGATGGCAAAGACCCGCTTCAACACTGCTGATGAGGAATTCGATCTTGGCATCAGGGCTCTGATAAGGGGCATGTTCGAGACTTTCAATGAAAACGCTGAGCAAATCGAGGAGTGTGATTAGTATGAGCCTGTCCACTGGAAAAGTAGCGGCAAAATGCGCCCGCCATCCCTGGATGACGATCGGTGTCTGGCTTGTCATCCTCGTTGCCGCGATAGCCGCCTCTTCGATGCTTCTCAGCAGCGCACTGACTACCGAGATGAAGTTCACCAGCCCCACTGAATCGGACCAGGGGTTCAACCTGTTGTCTGACAGGTTGCGGGGCCCTGAAAGGGTCAAGGAGATCGCAGTCGTGACATCGAAGGACGCCACGGTCGACGATCCCGCGTTCAAGGCGCAGGTCGACCTTCTGGCTCTTGACCTGATCGCACTGGGTAGCGATGTGGTCGAGGGCGGCACCTACTACTATCAGTTCCGGGATGAGACCCTCGTCTCGAAAGATCGCCACACGACGATATTGCCGATCGTGATGGCCGGCACGATCGCCGACGCGATTGACAACGTCGACCAGATCCACGAGGTGGCGGCGGACGCCGCCGAGCGCAGCGGTTACGAAATCGTCGTCACCGGCACCGCCAGCAGCAATGCCGAATCCAACCAGCTGTCCGAAAGCGATCTGCAGAAAGCCGAGCTGTTCGGCATTCCGGTGGCCATGATCATCCTGGTCGTCGTTTTCGGCACTCTGGTTGCCGCCGGACTGCCGCTGATACTCGCCGGTTTCTCGATCATCATTGCCATAGGTATCACCGCGCTGGTCGGGCAGCAGTTCGAGATGAGCTTCTTTGTGGTCAACATGATCACGATGATGGGCATGGCGGTCGGTATCGATTATTCGCTTTTCGTGGTATCCCGTTACCGTGAGGAGCTGCTAGCTGGGCGGGACAGATACGAGGCCATTGAGATCGCAGGTTCGACTGCCAGCCGGGCGGTACTGTTCAGCGGCATGACCGTGATCCTGGCACTGGCGGGGCTGCTGATCGTACCCATGAGCATCTTTTACAGCCTGGGCGCAGGTGCGATCTTCGTGGTGGCCGTATCCGTACTTGCTGCCCTGACACTGCTGCCTGCGGTCCTGGGACTGATGGGGGAGAAGATCAACAGCCTGAGGGTTCCCTTCATCCATAGCTATGAGGCCGGTCGTGAAGGCGGGGAGGGTGGCCGTTTCTGGGACTGGATCACCCGCAAGGTCATGGGCCGGCCGGTGATAAGCGCGGTGCTGGCGGTCAGCCTGCTGCTCCTGCCGGCGCTTTACTACTTTCAGATCGAGACCGGCGCCAACGGCATCAATGCCCTTCCGGCGGAATTCGAATCCCGCAGAGGCTTTGAGATCCTTGACCGGGAATTCTCCTTCGGACTGGTATCACCTGTGGAGATCGTGATCGACGGCGACGTGAATTCGCCGGCCGTCAAGGACGCGATCGCCAGGTTGCAGGAAGAGCTCAAGGGTGATGAAGTCTTCTACGGGAATGGCCAAGTGCAGACCAACGACAGCGGCGACCTGGCATTGCTTTCAGTTCCGGTATCGGGTTCACCCGAGAGCGACCAGGCGACTGGAGCTGTCAAGAAGTTGCGCCAGGAATATATACCCCGGATATTCGCCGATTCGGGAGCGGATGTGAAAATCACGGGCGCCTCGGCCATGAACCTGGATTATTTCAACATGACCGACGACTACCGTCCCATCGTCTTCATCTTTGTGCTGGGACTGAGTTTCGTGTTGCTGACAGTCGTCTTCCACTCGCTGGTGGTGCCGCTGAAGGCAATCCTCATGAACCTGCTCTCGGTGGGAGCAGCCTATGGTCTGATCGTTCTGGTCTTCCAGGAGGGCATCGGCGCCAGCCTGTTCGGCTTCCAGCAGGTGCCGGTCATCGAAGCCTGGGTACCGATATTCCTGTTCTCGGTGCTTTTCGGCCTCTCGATGGATTATCACGTCTTCCTGCTGGGACGCATCCGCGAGAATTACGTGCTGACCGGCGACAACAGCGAGTCGGTGGCCTCCGGCCTCAGATCGACCGGGCGGATCATCACTGGCGCAGCCCTTATCATGGTAGCTGTATTCAGCGGTTTCGCCAGCGGGCAGCTGGTCATGTTCCAGCAGATGGGTTTCGGCCTGGCGGTTTCGGTGCTGCTGGATGCCACCATCGTGCGGAGCGTGCTCGTGCCTGCGACTATGAAACTGCTCGGTGACTGGAACTGGTATCTGCCCCGCTGGCTGCAGTGGCTGCCGGATGTCCATGTGGAAGGGGGCGGCGGAGAGCCACGGGACGCTACTGTAGACAGCTCTTCAGTTTCCGGGCACACAGAGGCAGGGCTGCGCAGGCATTAAATCACTGGCCTGGCTGTTTATCTGGTCTTAATTGCCATGTATAATGAGGTTACTCAACCAATGGAACCTTTCTTGGGGGAACCATGCGGAGTAAATCCAGGCTGGTCCTGATTGCAGCGGTACTTCAGACAGCGCTTTTGATAGCCGTTTTCCTTCTGTCAGTAGATACCGCCACTGCTGGATATCCAGGCATGATCCGGGTGTCAACAAACAGCAGTGGCGCCGAAGCGCACGGTGACCTGAGCTTCGCCTCGGCGGACTACAGAAGTTCTGCTATCAGCGGATCGGGTCGGTACGTAGCCTTCGAATCGCGAGCCACCGATCTGGTTTCTGGTGATACCGACGAACTCAGCGATATCTTTGTCAAGGACGCTGAGACTGGTGCGACTACGATGGTATCGACTGATTCTGCGGGCGCCGCGGTCTATTCTGAAAGCATAAGGCCATCGATTTCCACGGATGGACGTTTTGTCACGTTCACATCAGATTCTCCAGATCTTGTAGCGGGCGATACCAATGGCGTCTCGGATGTTTTCCTGAAAGACACCCAGACGGGAGTGACCACCCGGATCTCAACCGATTCGTCCGGTGTTCAGGCGAATTCTTATGGGTTTTATTCTGCTATCTCAGGTGATGGGCGTTATGTGGCTTTCGAATCAGATGCAGACAATCTGGTTGCAGACGACACCAATCAAGCAACAGATATTTTCGTCAAGGACACCCTAACCAGTGTGACTGCCAGGGTTTCCACTGATTCATCCGGCAACCAGGCCACGCGCACGGATACTCCCTGGTTCGGAAACAGCATCAACATGGCGCCGACGATCTCACATGATGGCCGCTATGTTGCTTTCCAGTCATTCGCCGAGAACCTTGCAGCTGGGGATGCAAACGGCTGCTGGGACATATTCATCAAGGATACTGTGACCGGAGGCACAACTATAGTATCTACCGACACAGCTGGCTTTCAGAGTAACTTCCACAGCTATTATCCGTCTATCTCCGCCGACGGGCGCTATCTTGCGTTTGAATCCTGGTCCAACAACCTTGTCGCTGGTGATACAAACTATAGCTCTGATATATTCCAAAAGGACATTCTGACAGGCGTTACCATGAGGGTCTCAACCAGTTCGTCAGGAGACCAGGGAGCCTACAATACTCCCTTTCTGGGTGGCGGTTCCTTCACACCGACGATCTCCGCCGACGGGCGATATGTCACTTTCATTTCCGAGGCTGCAAACCTGGCGCCTGGAGATGTAAACCGGGAGCGCGACATCTTCGTCAAGGACACAGTTACCGGCGCAACCGCGCTGGTCTCGTCCGACGCGGTGGGAAGAAACGGCATCGGCTACAGCTACGGCCCGGCCATTTCCGCGGACGGCCGCTACATTTCATTCCTTTCCGAAGATTACCTGCTGGTCCCTGATGACACCAATGCCGCCCGCGACTACTATAGAGCCCGTAACTCCCTCGCGACCAACCTCTATTTTCCCTGGTACGACAATCTCTACGGGCGCACCTGGCTGATGATGGCCAATCCAGCCGGCAGCAGGACCAGTTCTTACTATAACTTCCTGGAAGGCGACGCCCTGGATGCGAACATCTCTGTAGCTTCTGGCAGCACCGCATTTCGCCGCTATGATGGCCAGATGGGCGGGCCGGCGCAGTCCTTCGCTACCAAATTCCAGCCTCTAGTCAGCGAGCGTTCGCTCTATGGCAGCTCATTCGAAGAGGTCTGGGCGACGCCTTACAAAGAACTGGATTCCCACTACTACTGGCCTAATTATCTGGGTTCGTCCATGGACATGTGGGTGCTGGCTGCCAATCCTGAGGAGAATGGCGAGGCGATCCAGGTGGATCTGACCATTTTGACTGAAGGATCGCCCGGCACGCCGGTCACACAACAGCAGGTGATCCAGCCTGGGGATAGCTGGACCCCGATCGTTCCCGGACTTGCGGGCTATAGCGTTGAGGTCGAGGCTTACAGGGTGGGTGGTGCCCCGGACAATCCTGCCGACGCGCGCAAGGTGATCGCCTCCGAGCGCTCGCTGATGGCAGGCGCCTTCAACGAGATGCCGGGTATCCCGGCGTCGCGGCTCAGCGATCACTGGCTCTGGCCCTGGTATGACAGTCTCAACAGCCTGGACTTCATCTGTGTCGGTAATCCCGGCAGCCAGCCGGTCTGGGTCTCTGTTTATGTGGGTGGCGTGCTCAGGGGTACGCCCCATCAACTTGCCGCAGGGCAGGTGCAAAACTGGGGCAGCTATCTGGAGAGGTACGCCGACGGTCCGGTGGAGGTATACGGCTGCGCCAACGGCTCAGTACCCTGTGATACTCCCGCTGACATCTATGCTTCGCAGGCTGTGGTATTCGGTCCTTCATATCAGGAGACGTCCGGAATCAGATATGAAGACCTGCTGCCGACAGCCCACTGGACCTGGTACGACATGAGCACGCCAGGCTCAGCTGATTGGGTTCTGGTTTCGAATCCAAACGATTACGAGATCTATTATGAGATCAGCATGCCCGGCCTGGATACAGCCGGGGACATTCGCGCCCATGGGATCCTTGGGCCGGGAGACACAGTTACTCCCACATTCCCTGGTTTTATCGGTGGCCCGGTCCAGGTAAGCGCCTGGCGTGATTCCCAGAAGAACGTGACTGCGAGCATATACAGTTCGCAGCGGGTTCTCTGGAACGGCTATTTCAACGAGCTGACTGGTTTGGGCTTTTGATCAGCAGGCGGGTGCCAGGCTGAAATTGCTTGATATCAACCTGAAGGCGCCACCGCCGGCGTCGCCGGCTGTACCGGCAATATCTGGCCGCAGGTGGGACTGGTCGGCTTGCCGTTGAAACGATCGTCCAGCCACATGGTCACTGTCGGTCCCGAGACTTTGGCCGCTACCTGGTGGCCGATGCCGCCGAACCACATCGTGGTCAGGTTTGAGCCGGCATCGCATGAGCGTTGAACATAAAGCATCGTGGTGTTCGGCAGCACTACCTGGTCGTCCAGGCCCTGGGCGATCAGCAGCGGCTGGTCCGGCGGTAGCACCGCAGGGGTCTCACTAGTGGAAGCGCTGTACCATGCCGGAAACGTGACCGGATTGTTCTGGAAGAAGTCCTGCCCGAGCTCTTTCCTTATCAGGGCTTCGTCTCCACCCTTCGCCAGGCAATCATTGGCCATGGACTCATACCTTTTCTGCCCCGACGAAGATATGACGTCGTCGACGGGGATATCCGGATAGACGCCGGGCCAGGCGACCAGGACCTCGGGTCCGATGACCCAGCCTACAACCGACTGGTATTGCTCGGAAAACAGCGTCGCCAGTTCGGCGGCAGGTGCGGCGGCAGCCGTCGCGACAAGGTCCAGCTCGGGAGCGTAAGACTCTGATTCCATGGCAGTGAAGAGGGCCGCGTGGCCTCCCTGGGAGTGCCCCCAGACGGCATATTCCTTTCCCGCATACGCGGCTTCGACCCGCTGAGCAGCCCGGACGGAATTGATGACATCCCTGGCTTCGTCACGGCCGACCAGATAGCGCTCGGTGCCCGGCGTACCGAGGCCGGCGTAATCGGTGGCGGCTACCACCCAGCCGCGCGCCAGCATCTCCGAAAGCCAGCTCATGTCCCCGATCGGATCCTCGGTACGCGACGGGGCGCAGGCGTCGCCCATCCCCACGGTCGGATGAGCCCAGGCGACTACTTTGCGTTTTTCCGCCGGTGCCGGCCCCTCCGGGTAGAAGACCATGCCGGACGAGGCGGTCATCGTGCCGTCAGACTGCTGGCTGAGATAAAGGACACGCACTCCCTGTCCGCCGCCGGGAATCGAAACATCCAGCGGTTCCTGGCTGATGATCGTGCCGGGAGCTCCGGCAGGCAGGGGTGATGGCGGGGCATAGAAGGATTCGAGAGTTTTTTGCCTCTCGTCCTCCTTGATATCTTCACGGCCGACCTTTATCGCTAACGCGAACAGGGCAATGAGTATCACTACTCCAACAGCGGTCAATAAACGGTGTCTTGCCACGAAGCCAGCCTTCGGTTTTGCGTTCAAGTCATTCCTCCTGAATCGATTCTGATGACAAAGCAGGCAGACAGCTAACTTTCGTTCAGCAGCTCCCATATTTTTTTCAGGATGATCTCCCTCGAATAAGGCTTCTGCAGGAAAGGATATTCGCGCTCATGGATGTTTTCCTGCCATTCGATCTCGCTGTAGCCGCTGGCGAGGAGTACGCGCAGGCCGGCTTTTTTCTTCAGCAGCCGGTCGACGAGCATGATCCCGTTTTCCTGAGGCAGCACCACATCGCTGAAGACAAGATCAAAATCTCCCCGGGCTTCGTCAAATAGCGACAACGCTTCCTCGGCGCTGGCAGCGGTCGTGACGGCATACCCTGCCTTTACCAGGATCCTTTCAGCCAGCTTCCTGACAGTATCTTCATCCTCGACCAGCAGGATCTTTTCTCCCCGTCCCGTCAACTGCGCGGGAGGGGTCACTTCCTTCACAGTGTCTTCTTCCGTCAAGGGGATGACCGGGAGAAAGAAATAAAGGGTGGAGCCGCGACCAGGATCGCTCTCAACATCTACCCAGCCTTCATGGTGGGAGATTATGCCGTAGACCACGGAAAGGCCCAGGCCGGTGCCCTGGGCTGCGCCCTTGGTGGTGAAGAATGGCTCATACATATGTGCGATCGTCTCGGCGTCCATGCCGCTACCCTCGTCCCTGACGGAGATGCGGACGAATTCTCCTTCCCGGGAATCGGCGTGGGCTTCGGCGTACTTTCTGTCCACCGGGAAGTTCTCTGATCTGATCTCGATCTTCCCGCCGTCAGGCATGGCATCCCTGGCATTGACTGCCAGGTTCATGATCACCTGCTGGATATGTGATTTGTCTGCGCTGACTGTCTTGAGATCCGGTGCGAGGTCGGTAGTCAACATGTAGCGTTCGCCAATGAGCCTCCTGAGCATCTTCATGGCGTCGGTTATCAGTGCGTTCAGGTTTGTCGGCGCCGGATGCATGGCTTCCTGACGGCTGAAGATCAGCAGCTGCCGGGCCAGGTTGGCGGCGCTCTCGGAAGCCTTGCGTGACTCCAGCAGTTGCCCATATTCAGCGCTCTCCTCGGGAAGCTCAGTCAACACCAGGTCCGTATAGCCCTCTATGACTGTGAGGAAGTTATTGATGTCATGGGCGATCCCTCCCGCCAGCCTGCCGACGGCCTCCATCTTCTGGGCCTGGAGCAGCTGCGCGCGCAGGCTTCTCCGTTCTACCTCAGACTTTTTGCGGTCAGTAACCTCCCTGACCGCCTCTATCCCGCCGATTATCTCTCCCTCGGAGTTCCTCAGCGGCGATGCGGTTATTTCGAAATAATGATTACCGTCAGGGAAGACTACGGTCCTTTCAGTAAAGTGGATCTTTCCGTCGGCCATCGCCATTGCGACCGGACACCCTTCACAGGCCCCATCCCGCTTTTCATATCCGTTATAGCAATATTCCCCTACGTGATCACCGATAAAATCCCGGTGGACCTGGTTCTGGAACAGGACTTTCAGGTCGGTATCCTGGATGCTTATCCCGTCACCGATCCCCTCGATGATCGCCCGGTTCTTCTCCTTTTCGTCCTCAGCGAGCTTAAGTGCTTCCTTAAGGGATGCTTCAGCAGTTATGCGTTCAGTGATGTTCTGGGCCGTGCCGCGCAGCCCTGTGATCGCGCCGGTGGTGTCATGTTTGACTTCACCGCGGGCTACTATCCATCGGCGAGTTGCGTCGGGCTGGGAAAGTTCCAGATCGAGCTCATAAGGCTCGCCGGTCTTCATGGTCTCTTCGACCGAAGCATTGAGCCGGGCGGCGCTTTCCGGCGTATAGATCCTGAGATGTTCCTTGTAGTTGGGCGAAGGCTTCGCCGGATCGAAGTTCAGTATGTGATACAGCTCCTCTGACCAGAAAGTGGCGTCGGTAACGGCATCCCAGTCCCAGTTGCCGATCTGCGCGATCTGCTGCGCCTCCTTGAATTGCTGCTCGCTTTCAGAGAGCGTTTCTTCCGCATGCCTGCGCTCGGTCAGCTCGACCTGCAGCTGCCTGTTTGCATCCTGCAGTTCTCCTGTCCTCTCTTTGACACGGACCTCGAGGTCATCCCTTGACCGGCGAAGTTCCAGCTCACCGCGTCTTTGCCTGACAGCCCCCAGGGAGATTCCAGCGCAACCGGTGAGCCAGATAAGCGAATATATGATGCCGGCCTGCTTCTTCTGAGAATCCGCATGGGCCGCAACCTGAGAGAAGGGTATCGAGATGCTGACGCCGCCGCGGATGTCACCCTCCTGATAGCCCTGTCCGGCATGGCATTTCAGACAGGGTTTTTCGGTGACCATGGGCCGCATCAGGCGCAGATAGGGCTGGCCGTCGATCTGCTCGATCGAAGTGACTTCAGTCTGCCCCTCATCGAATGCCCTGAGGGCGGTCGTTTCCCACTGGTCTGCTGCATTCCCGGGACGGATCGGATTCAGGCTGGTGATATGGCCAAAAACATCGCCTTCGGCAGCGGCAAGTTCGTTTACCTGCCGGGTCATGTAAGCGGGATTCATGAGTGTCAGCTGCTTGCCGGATGGTGTGACGATATCCCGCTCAGGTATTTGAGTAAGATATGGATTAGAAGGAGTCTGCGCTGAAACCGGAACATAGACTCCGCCGTGCGAAGCGTTCCAGCGGCGATAGAGCACGTCCTTTTCCCAGACCACGCTGGCCCGGGTGACGGCTTCGTCTTCGGCCTGCTGATCGATCTCGCTGGCGCTCAAAAAATAGATGACCACCATTATCGCCGTCCAGCAGACGGCAAGCAGCGTCGCATACCGTGCGGCGCGGGTATATCTATTCCTTATTGTTTTCAGCATTCTGAGAGTACCTTCCCAATTCACTCTTTAGCTAAAACAGGAGTTATTCCTGTTGAACGTAACTTCATGCGGCTACCAGTTCGCCTTTGAGTATCACCGGCGTTGAAGGGCGTCAAACTTTTGTGTTGAACTGTGATGAGATGATATAGAGTGACGGAATGCGTCATGCTCGCCTGGTCATTTGTCCAGGTCGTGATTCCAGGATGGGAAAAAATGGGAATAATCGAGACCAAAAGCCTGACCAAGTATTACGGCAGTGCCAAAGGCATAGAAGATGTCACCCTCAGCGTCGAGAAGGGCGAGATACTGGGCTTCATCGGCCCCAACGGCGCCGGCAAGTCAACGACTATCCGCCTGCTGCTCTCCCTGATATATCCGACCAGCGGCAGCGCCACCATCTTCGGCAAAGACATCATCAAGTACGGTCCCGAGATCAAGCGTGAGATCGGCTACATGCCGTCCGAAGTGTTCTATTACGAGAACATGCGGGTCAGGGAGCTGCTCGACTACTCCGCCAGTTTTTACGGCAAGGACTGCTCGAAGCGCATCAACGAACTGTCCGGCCTCCTGAAACTGGATCTGAACAAGAAGATAGACGACCTTTCCTACGGCAACAAGAAGAAAGTCGGCATAGTCCAGGGCCTGCTGCACGACCCGCAGCTTATCATCCTCGACGAGCCGACTGGCGGCCTGGATCCCCTGATGCAGAAGAACTTCTTCGCTCTGCTCAGGGAGGAGAACAGAGCGGGCAAGACTATCTTCTTCTCGTCGCATATCCTCAGCGAGGTCCAGAAGATCTGCAACCGTGTAGCTATCATCAGGGACGGTGCGGTGATCAACATCGAATCCATGGAGCACCTGATCCAGAACAACTACAAGCGGGTCCACCTGACAACGAGGCAGAAGCCTGACAGAAAGCTGTTCGATTTTCCAGGCGTGAGCGACCTGCTGGTTGAGAAGAACGTGGTCAGCTTCCTCTACAAGGGCGATGTGAATACGATCTCCAGAACCATCGCGCAGATCGACCTGGTCGATTTCATGGTCGGCGAACCGGACCTGGAAGAGATATTCATGCACTACTACCAGTGATGCCCATGAACGTCTTTAGACTGGAGCTGAGGCAGAACCGCAACTCGACGATAGCCTGGACCATCGCCCTGATCGCCGTGGCTGCATTGTACATCTCCATATATCCTTCGATTTCAGGAAACACGGCCGTGACTGACGTCTACAAGAACTTCCCCGAGGCGTTCAAGAAGACTTTTGGCATCAATGAAGATTTTCTGTCTACTTTTTCCGGCCTGTATGCACTGATACTCAACCTGGTGCTGCTTACCGGGGCGGTGCAGGCGATGAACCTCGGCACCGGCATCACTTCAAAGGAGGTGCGGGAGAGGACGGCGGATTTCCTGTTGACCAGGCCTGTCAGCCGGATTTCGGTCCTGCGGCAGAAGCTGCTCACGGTATTCCTGCTTATCCTGATCACGGACCTGGTCTTCATGGCGGCGGACTGGGCCTTGATCCGGGCGGTGATCGACGATCCATTCCGGTTCAGCACCTTCATCACTAGCACCAGCAGCCTGGTCCTGATCCAGCTGTTCTTCGTCTCGTTCGGTTTTCTCCTGGGTACGTCGCTGCGGCGGATCAAGTCAGTGATCGCCGTATCGCTGCCTGCGGTGTTCGGATTCTATGTGGTCGGGCTGCTGGACACGGTAGTTGGGGAAAAAATCAAATATCTGACGCCGTTCAAATCCTTCAATCTGAACCTGCTGACGGCCGGAGGCAGCTATGAGACTGGGATTCTTATATATCTGGCTGGCCTGTCGATGGCAGCCATCGCCGTGAGTTTTGTGGTTTACAAGAAGAAGGACATCCCCACGATATGAGGGGCATCTCCACTATATGAGCCCGGAACGATGAACATATACCTGAAAGAGCTGAAGGATTACCGGAAAGCGATGTTCTTCTGGACGATCGCCATCATCGCCTTCATGCTCTCGGCAATGAGCAAATATCAGGGATATGCCAAGTCGGGCACCTCGATAAACGAGGTCATCGAGAGCATGCCGGCGGGGCTGGGTGCGGTCCTGGGTTTCAAGGGGCTGGACATGCAGACGGCCGGCGGATTCTTCGCCATGTGCGCCCTCTATCTCTCCATAATGCTCGGGGTGCACGCCGTGCTGCTTGGTTCCGGCATCATATCCAAGGAAGAATCCGACAAGACCATCGAGTTCCTCTACACGAAACCGGTGTCGAGGAACACCATCCTGTTCTCCAAGATGCTTGCGGCTCTCACCACGATAGTGATCCTGAATATCGTCACCGCCATTACCTCTGTCATCAGTGTGGCAGCGTTTGCTGAAGGGCCACCCATGAGCAGCGACATAATATTCCTGATGCCGTCAATATTCTTCCTGCAACTCTGGTTCCTGATGATCGGGGCCACCTTCGCGGCGGTCATGCGCCAACCGAGGCGCGCAGGGACGTATTCCGCCTCGGTGCTCCTGGCGACCTTCGTCATCTCCGCGTTCGTCGACATCACCGACAGGTTCGGATTCCTGAGATATATGACGCCGTTCAAGTACTTCGATCCGAAAACCATATTCGCCGAGCACAGTTACAGCGTCACTTATATTCTGATCACGCTGATGGCGACGGCCATCATGCTCGCGTGGTCCGGTGTGGCGTACAGGAACAGGGACTTCATTATTTGACAGTAGTCGCATATATGACAGATATAAAACATGTGTAGGGCTGGGATCCTGGTGATATCCTTGGTGTTGTGAAATGATTGGTCTGAGTTCACCGAAGGTATCTTGGGAGTCATGTATTGCCATCAATAGGATTTCCGGAATTAATAGCGATGTTCATCATTGGTACGGTAATCACGGTCATAGCGATACTTGTGCAGAATGGCAAGTAAGAAGAACCGGGTAATGACCTGATGAACCGCCTCGCGGTCGCGACGATCGTCGCAAAAAATCACATCTCCTACGCGCGCGTGCTCGCGGAGTCTTTCAGGGAACACCATTCGGATGTTCCGTTCCATGTCCTGCTGGCAGACGAGATCGACGGGCTGTTCGATCCGGCGAACGAACCGTTCGAACTTCTCACCCTGAAGGACCTGTCCATCCCGCATCAGGAGCGCTTCCGCTTCAACTACGCGCAGCAGGAACTAAGCTATGCCTGTACGCCGTATCTTCTGGAGATGCTTCTCGACCGCGGTTTCACTGCCGCGGCCTTCCTCAAGCAGGAAAGCCTGGTGCTGGATGATCTTTCTCCCGTCATGTCGGAGATGCTGCGGCACCCGATCACGCTGACTCCGCACCTGCTGGAGCCCCTGATCGGCGAGGACGCCGCCGCCCGGGAACTCAATATCCTCCAGTCCGGCATCTATAACGTGGGTTTTCTCGGGGTCAGCGACTCCACTGCTGCGCGCCGGTTCCTCTCCTGGTGGCAGGACCGGGTCTACCGGCATTGCCGTCACGACGTTCCGGGAGGCATGCACTTCGAGCAGCGCTGGCTCGACCTGGCGCCCGTCTATTTCGAAGGAACTCACATGGTGCGCGATCCCGGCTTCAACCTGGGCCACTGGAATCTCTCCGAGCGGGAGGTGCGAGTCTCCGCCAGCGGCCTGACCGCCGGCGGCAGCACCTTGCGGTTCATGCGTTTCAGCGGCTTCGAGCCGGAACAGCCCGAGGCAGTTACCAGGTACAACGGGCGTCTGGAGATGGGGGATATAGGCCCGGCTGCGGACCTGTTCCGCAGGTATGCCCGCCTGCTTGACGAGGCGGGATATCAGGAGACGAGCCTCTGGAAATATTCCTATGACAGTTTCGATAACGGGGTCGGTATCCCGTTTGTGGCCAGGCAGATTTACCGGGATCTAGGGGTGGAGGCTGAAGCATTCGGCGATCCCTTCGAGTCATCTGGATCCGCCGGCTATTTCAACTGGTTACGTGAGCCGGCTGGGCGGGAATCCATCAATCCCTCCTCAAGCGAAGGAGCAGACGACGGCGGGATTGTGTCAAACCTCTGGCAGGGAGTCTACGAGAGGCGGCCCGACGTCAGGGCGGCGTTTCCCGATCTTGCAGGTTCGGACCACAGCGCCTTTCTGGATTGGGCTGAACGTTACGGTATTAATGAACACAGCATCCCCGAAGTCTTCCATCCGAAAGGCCGGCCGTAGCGTGTTCCGGAAAAGAAGAAAAACCGGAGCCAGGCAGAAGTACGCCGCAGCCGCAGCCGGCACCATCATATCGAAGAATTATCTGCCCTTCGCTCGCGTTCTGGCATCCTCCTTCCGGGAGCATCACCCCGAGATTCCGTTCCACGTCCTGCTGATGGACGAGGTCGACGGTTGCTTCGACCCGCTCCGGGAGTCCTTCCCCATACTGAACCCTGGCGATGCAGGGATCACGGGTATCCCCGGTTTCGGGCGGGGCTACAGCCGCGAGCAGCTGCTCTCGGCGGCAAAGCCATACCTGCTTAGCCACCTGCTCGATGCCGGCCATGAGACTGCCGTCTACCTGGATGCCGATATCATGGTACTGGCAGATCTGATGGCGCCGCTCGGGGAAGCGGCGGCGCGGGGTGTGGTGCTGACGCCCCATCTCCTGGAGCCCCTGGTCTCTGAGGACAGGGCGGCCCGGGAGCTCAACATCCTCCAGTCAGGATGCTTCAACGCCGGCTTTCTATCTGTTTCGGATCAGCCATCCTCGCGGCAGTTCCTCTCCTGGTGGCAGAAAAGAGTGAGGGAGCACTGCCAGCCGGCGGTAGCCGAAGGCATGCATCTTGACCAGCGCTGGCTCGACCTGGCTCCGGTCTACTTCGAGGATATGCAGGTCATGCGGCATCCAGGCTTCAACGTGGGACACTGGAACCTGCCCGAGCGGGCGCTGCTTCAGGATGAACGAGGCCTTACGGCAGACGGTGATCCCTGCTGTTTCTTCCACTTCAGCGGTTTCGATCCCGAGTGGCCGCAGGTCGTCACCAGATATAACGGGCGGCTGACGATGGATGATATCGGCCCGGCGGCGGCGGGGCTATTCATTCAGTACGCTTCCCTGCTCAAAGCCGCCGGCTATGAAGAGGCCCGGGATTGGCCATTCAGGAATCCTCTCGGGAAGTAGCCGGCTCCCATACATGAAAAGTAGCCGATCCTCTGAATCCTAAGGGGTAGTAGCCGGCCCCCGGAATCGTTTCAGGATGAACCCTCCGGGCTGGCGGCCGGGACCTTTTGTTACTTTACGGCCCCTGATACCGCCTAGTCGTCTGTTGATGAGATCCAGCCTGGCTTCCGGGCTGTGCATTTCGGCCATGTCACTGCGTGCTTTTTCCGCTTTAAGCCTCGCCTCATCCGGATTGTCATACACCAGTCGTATGTACGAGGCCGCTGCTTCCGTGTCTGGATCGGCCCAGGCATAACCCCTGGGATAAGGCGCGCATCCCCCGGGGACCTCTGTCATCGTGAACGGGACCAGGTAGCTGTTATCGTCGTCCATGAATTCCAGGTTTCCCGAATACCCCGTGGCGATCACCGGTTTTCCATGCGCCATCGCTTCGGCCATGGTCAGTCCGAAACCCTCGGCCCGGTGCAGCGAGACGTAGGCGTCGCACGAAGAGATCAGCGCCTGCTGATCCTCCCGACTCAGGTAACCGTCGATGACTCTGATATCAGGCCGGCCGGCGGCAGCCGCAGCCAGGCGCTCCATCTCCAGTATCCTTCTGTCACCGTTGATGGTCTTGATGATCAAAGCCGGCCCTTCACCGGGGTCGAAGGCCAGTTTGAAAGCTTCGATGACCGCCAGCGGATTCTTCCTCTCCATAACGCTGAGAAAATCGAAACAGAAGAGGAAGGAGAATCCGTCTGGAGGGCTTGAGTCTGTCAGTTGGCGGTCCGTGGACAGGAGCGCCGGCGTGGAGACTGGCAGCGGGAACTTGTACACCGGTTTGCCGGTCGCCTCTGCGAGTGCTTTTACCGCATGATCGCTGTAAGTCCAGATCTCATCGACTGACCCCAGGGTCACGGGATCTATGCCGCCGGGATGCTCCTCCAGTTCCCAGGCCCACACCGCTATGGTGTAGCGTCCGTCGAAGAGTTCGAGGCCTGCATTGCTGGCGAAGACCGGGAACTGGTCGGCATTGACGCAGATGATCGAGATGTCGAAGCAGGCCGCGGCAGTCTGCAGATCGGAATCCAGTTGCCGCGACTGTGTAGCTTCGAGCGGCGCCATCGTGACATGAGGTATGCCGCCTGCCTTCAGTGTCTCGAGTATCAGACGGACGGATTCTCCCAGGCCACTTTGGCTATTGATGTAGCCGGCGACGTTGACGCCGGTGTCCATGCCAGGTTCAATGCTGGTCCTGCGGCGCCGGCCGCCCGTTTTTTTCGGCAGGCATTCGGATGGTATGCCATGTTCCTTCCCGCCGTGCTCCAGCACCCAGTCGAGAAAGCGGTCAGCATCCGCGCCATGGATGTCGGGGAAGTTGAGCTTGAGGTCGAGGCGGCTGTCATGGATGAATGAGAGAAGGCGTGATATCCCGGCCTGAGGCGAAGAGGGAAGCGGCGAGTTGAGCCAGCTGGTGAACTCATCCGAACTGGCGATGTCGAACGGGTCCGGGAACGGTTCCTCACCGGTTGTGTCCTCCAGTAATAATCGCCGGCAAGCCCGGCGCAGGTCCTTGCTGAAGCTGAGGCCGCCGGCAGCCGAGTCGAAGCCGAAGCCGCGGGGTGAGTCAGGGCTGCCGTGACCATGCTTTCGCAGTTGCCTGGCGTAGCGGTCACAGATCCGGGCGGTTGCGGGGTTCTGGCTGAGCAGGATGCGCGGCCGGGTCCCCTGATGCCGGCTCAAAAGGTGTGGCGCGTCCGGATCGAAGCCGCTGAGATGAAAGCAGCGTAGCGGCATGCCATCTACCAGGAAGTCATCGTTCTCAAAAGTCAGGTTCCGGCTGGCAAGATTCCAGTAAGCCACGTTGAAAGCGGGGTCCCGCAAAACATGACGGGGGATGAAATCGGGCAGGATGTCCAGCCACCGCTGGTCGGCGAAATAGCCATCCGCCGGAGATATTATACAGTCACGCCGCAGCCGTTCCTTCCACCAGCTGAGAAAGTCACCGTTGCCGGCAGCCACTGCGATGAAACCGAGATTGAAAGTCCCCGCCATCAGCAGATCGGTTTCCCGCGGGGATAGATCATCCCGCGGCAGCGGCTCGAGAAGGTGTGGCGTCAGCACGATGCCATGTTGCCGGGCCAGGGCATCCACTTCATCCAGTGGTGCGTAGACATCCATATCGGCGTCGAGGTAGAGCACGACATCGCTACCCTGTCCGTGGAGATGGTCGATCAGCCATGGTTTCAGGGCGGAAGCAAGCTCCCTGGGCTCATAAATGGCAGCCATGGTATGGAAATCTCGCCGGTCGAGCGGGAGATCTTCCGGCCGGACAAGATCGAAGCCCTCGCCCTCGCCACTGAAGCCGCCCCCGACGTCATCGAATACAAGGACGCTGATCCGGTCGCCATGACAGGCCGAATATGAATCGGCCAGCACCCTGGCGAAAGGAAGGTGACTGCGGGAGATGATCGTGCAGGCTTTCATGGCGTTCTAATTCTAATGGTATTTGCATCGCACATGTAGTCTGAAGGAGTCTGAAAGAGTCTGAAGGTGAAAATTCAAACCGATAATGTAAGTGGTATATATGAAGATTAAAAACCACTGCTGATGGGAATCTTCGCGCCATGATAGCAAAGACATCTATTCGCTGTGTTACTGCGGCAGTGCTGTTCATGTTTCTTGTTCTGCTGTACGTATCCAGCGTAATGGCAGCGCCCGGGCCGGATATCAGCGGGCTTGTTTCTCCCACACACGCTGATGAGAACACCTGGTACTCGAACAACGATCCTTCGTTTTCCTGGAGCTCCGCGTTTGAAACCGGCCTGGCAGGTTCGTATTCGACGCCGGGCCATTCATATGATGTCGCTGTTTCGGGCATATATGCATATATTGCGGATGGGGGTTACGGACTTCGTATAATCAACATCTCCAATCCGGCAAGCCCGACGCTCGCAGGCTTTTACGACACGCCCGCCGCCGCCAGCGGTCTGGACATCTCCGGCAGCTATGCTTATGTGGCCGACGATACTAGCCTGCAGATAATCAACATCTCCAACCCGGCCAGCCCGACTCTGGCTGGATCACTTGCGATGTCCAGCGCCGTCGACGTTGCCGTTTCAGGCGACTTCGCTTACGTCGCCAGCTATGGCTACGGATTGAGAGTCATAGATATTTCGAACCCGGCCAGCCCGGCGCTCAGGGGAACATTCAATACGCCGGGCATCGCCGTAGGAGTCGCTCTTTCGGGAAATCATGCGTATGTGGCCGACAACAACTCCGGCCTACAGATAATCGATGTCACCGATCCGGACAATCCGGCGTTCGCGGGTGCATACAACCCAGGCTATTCATTCTTAGCGGCCAGAGTTTCCGGGACGCTGGCTTATATGGCCGCAGGCAGTTCGGGCCTTGTCATCGTCGACATCTCTGATCCGGCTAATACGTCACTGGCTGGAGCATACGATACACCGGGCAGTGCTCTCGATGTTGCTGTTTCAGGAATCTATGCATATATGGCGGATTATTCCTCCGGCCTGCAGATCCTGGATATCTCAAACCCGGCAAATCCGACGCTGGCTGGCTCCTACGCCACGTTGCCGGCCAGTTATGCAGAAGACGTCGATGTCTCAGGCAGTTTTGCATACCTGAGCGACTATACCGTCGGCCTGACGATCGTTGAAGCGTCTACGGCCACCGGTTATTCCTATATATTCGACCAGAATCCGGCAACGGTACCGGATACTGTTTCCGAGGGGGCCGATACCAGCAAGGCCTACACTGATACCGGCGATGGCATCTGGTATTTTCATGTAAGGGCAGTGGATCCCCTGGGTAACTGGGGCGCGGCCAGCCATCGTAAAGCGCAGATCGACACCGGAGCACCGGTTATCACCAACATCCTGCCTTCGGGCACCATAACCACCGGCGATCCCGCTACCGTACAGGCAGACCTGAGCGACAGCATCTCCGGCATCGACGTCGCCACGGGTTCCGTCTCAGTTGACGGTACTGAACTGACAGGCTGCGTCGTCAACAGCTCGCTGGTGAGCTGCGATACCAGCTCGGCCGGTTTCGCTGAGGGGGCACACAGCATATCGGTGACCGCCTATGACAACGCGGGTAACCCCAATACGGCCACCGGATCCTTCTCAGTCGACTCCATCGCTCCCTCTGTGACCGGCATTCAGCCTGGTGGCACGATCAACACCACTTCGACGACCATAAGCGCTGATTATAGTGATTCCGGTTCCGGCATCGACTCCGCGACTGCGACAGTCTACCTGGATTCAGTGCTTGTTACAGGATGCACGGCTGATGCAGTTAGCGTCAGCTGCCCGGTCACGGGGCTGTCTGTAGGAGCCCATTCGATCACAGTGTACGTCAGTGACAATGCGGGCAACACCGGATCGGGGTCAGGCAGCTTCACCATGACCCTGAGCCGGGACTACTACTGGGGACGTTATGACGGCACCAACAGTCTGGACTGGATCCTGCTGGGGAATCCGCCTGGTTCATCAGGGAACCTGACATTCGATCTTTATATCAGCACGGATGAGCAGTCACTGGCGCCATTCGTCATACCCGGCTATGGCGTGGGTGAGGTGCCGCCGGGCCAGTCGATAACTCCGATGTTCAACATGCCACCGGCGGGCCCGGTCAAAGCCTTGTCCACTACGGGCGGTCAGGCTATCGCTTCCCAGCGCATCCTCTGGAAAAGCAGGTATTTCGAAGAGGTGCCGGGGATCGAGGCAGGAAGCTTGTCCAGCCATTATTACTGGACCTGGTATGACCAGTTCTCACCAGGATTCTCCCAGGATGAGATCATCGTCGTCAATACCAACACGGAGCCGGTCATGGTGGAGATCTCCTTTACTGATGTGGCTCATCCACCGGCGGCCGATCCTGTGGACGACACTTTCCCGTTGCAGCCAGCTGGGACTCCCGGAGGCACGGATACCCTGAGACAGAGTTACCCGGGCAAGATGGGCGGCCCTGTGGAAGTCAAGGCATGGCTGGCTGGCGGTACATACGAGAGCGATCCCAGGAATGTGGTAGCAACCCAGCGGGTGATCAAGGACCAGGGTGCCGCTACGGAGCATCTAAACGAGGTCCCCGGCATCCCGGCAGATGATCTCACCAGCGATTACTGGTGGACCTGGTACGACTGGAACAGCTCGGGAGCTTCCAACTGGGTACTGGTCTCAAATCCCGGCGCTGAAGCAGTCCATGTGGATATCTCATTCAGGAACGACCAGACAGGGACGATTGAGACCCTGGATGCCGACCTGCCCCCGGCAGCTCCCGGTGTCGCCCCATGGACGCCCAGCTTCGCCGGCAAAAAAGGTGGGCCTGTTGAAGTCAGGGCGTCGCTCGCCAGCGACCATAACCAGCCGCGTGACGTCATCGCCTCCCAACGATCGGTCTGGACCACATTCTTCGAAGAGGTGCCGGGCTTCGCGGCCTCGCAGCTATCGCCCCGCTATCTATGGACCTGGTATGACTGGAACAGCGCCGGCTCACAGAACTGGGTGATGGTAGCCAATCCGACCGCGGATACGGTTCACTCCGAGATCTCCTTCAAGGACTCGACTACCGGAGAGACCAGGGGGGACGCCAATGTGATCCTCCAGCCGGCCGGCTCCAACGGGTCCATCAGGTACCTGCGCTTCGACGGATACATGGGAGGGCCCGTGGAAGTAAAGGCCTACCTGGAAGGCAGCGATTACGTAACCAGTCCGCGTGATGTCATAGCCTCCCAGCGGGTGCTATGGAACGGACAGTTCAATGAGGTGCTGGGAACTCTGCTGGAGTAGATATCATACTTGTGCGTGTAGTTCTTTCTGCTGCCGAAGGTAGGGATATGAAGAGAACGGCAGCAATCATGGTGCTTCTTACGGTACTTGTCTCAACGAGCTTGCTTGTTCCGGCGGCAGCGCTGGCTATCGACAGCTCCCTTTCCTGGCCTGTCCGGGGCTTCGATTATCCATCCTGGTGGCACGACGAATACCTGGATCAAAGTTCCAGCGTCTCCCTGACCCGCATCGCTTCAACCGGATCGAATGCCTAGATGGCGCAGGAGACAGGCACAGATTCCCGGATGGGCAGCAGGTATAAAAAACGAGTTAAAGGGTAGGATACCGGTGTCTTTACCCCTGCCATTAATGGCCCTGGTGAGCCGGAGGACAGGAAATGATCAGCAGGCTTCTGGATATCTGCATTGGTGCTATGTTGGTCGCTCTGGTGGCACTGACTGCGCAGCTCGCGTATCTCTACATCCAGCCCGCGGAACTCCAGGCCGAGCAACTCGCACAGAGGACTTCATCGCATCCAGTGGTTAACGGTCAGGTGATCAGCGAGATGCCTACGGCTGAGTGCATGGTCTGTCACGCCGGCAGTCTGCCCTAGCGCTTCCATTCTCGCTATCAACCAGTGAGGTGCGTCATTAAGTCGAGCTGCATCAATGCTATTTCCGGATTATTCCTGCTTGTGGCCCTGCTCTTTGTGCTTGCACTAGCCGGTGAGGCCCAGGCGCAGACGGCGCCTGTGTGCGGCTCCGCCGGCACGCCCACTCCCGGGAGCCTGCATGCCTCGTTACTGCGGGAACCCCTGTATAACAGCGAAGGCAATTTTCTCAGCATTTCTTGGGAAGGCGCCATTCCACCTATGGAAATATGGATAGATGACGCGCTTTCCGAAATCACATACGTAAGCAATGGCGGCTCTGGACAGGCCCGAAACGAGCCCGAAACTGCGACGCACGTGGTGGCATTCATCACGCAGGGATACGCGCCAGTGTGCATAGAGGTGGCTGTCAGTCCTTCAGTGACCCAGGACGCCTATCCCGCAGCGCAGCAGGGCGAGTCTGTGCTACCGTCGACAGGTTTTGACACCATCATGTTGCTCGCAGGCCTGTTGACATCCTTGGCTGGTGTCTTTCTGCTGCACCAACGAGCGCAATCACGAGAAAACCCTTTCTAGGAAGGAAATCCTGGTGCCGAAGGTGGGAATCGAATCCACACCGGGGGTGACCCCGACCGGATTTTGAGTTACGCGTCCGACTTCCCGGTTGTCAACTTAAAGTCCCAGAATAGCGCTGTAAATTTTGGTTTCAATGCTACGCGCTTCACGGCTTATGCTATCCCTTACTGCTTGGTCCCACGAATTTGGTTGGCAAAATTTGGTGGAAATGAGGTGAACAAGCAGGAATATCACAAACCTGCACCGACCAACTCGTTGAAGTAGCCTTTCCACAGTACCCTCTGCGAAGCTAGCACATTTGCGGGATTCTCTTTTGATGACCCGTTCCATTGCCAGGCTCTGACCTGAACGGGTCCGCCGATGATGCCGGGGAAGCGCGGCGTTACTCGCTGGCCGGGCGCCAATACGCCGTGGTTGGTCGAGTAATAAGGATCTGCGGGATTGGCTGGATCGAGTTTGCCAGGCACTGAGATCTCGTAATAAATAGCGCTAGCGTTCGGGTTTGCGACTAGCACCCAGTTGAGCGAGCCGGCCGATTTTTCGTCATACCAAGTCCAGTTCGCGGTTGGTTTAAGGCTATTTAGCGGCACGCCGGCAGTCTCCTCGTAAGAAGGCCCATAGATCACGATTTGGGAAGTATATATGTTAGCCGGACTGTAACAAGCCTCAGTGGTGTCAAAACAGGCCTTGACCTCAATCGGGCCGTCCATCAATTTTTGCGGTGAGCTATCCCACCAAATGGTCGTGCCCGATGGAACGCCGTCGCTACTGGCCATCAGTTGACCGTGCAGGTAAAGAAAAAGATAAACAGGCTCGGAGTTGGGATTGCCGACAATGACTAGGTCGTTTGCGTTTTGGCTGTCATACCATGGCCACTCGTATTCGTTGCTCAATTTCGAGGCCGCGATGCCGGCCATTTCGTTAAACGAGTCACCCATCAGGATACGTTCCGAGGCGACGACCTTGCGAGCATCCGCAGAATTATTGGGCGAGCCACCGACCCGGTAGGCTTTGACCTCAACTGGTCCACCGCTGTAGGGCCAGGTTGGCGTCCAGGTATCACCCGGCTGGATCACATGCCTATTAACGTAGATATCCGGCACAGGTATTTTGTTGATGTCTTCAACATTTCGTATAGAAATGTCAACCTCGACAGCTTCCCCATTTTCGGCCGGATTTGCAACCAGAACCCATTCAGAAGTCATGCTGCCGAGGTAGACCGGCCAATAATAGTGCGTGTCGAGATCATCGTATGAAGTGGACCAGACTTCCTCGAAAGAGTTTCCGAACAGCGAACGCTCGCTCGAGATGCCGTTACCATACTGGGACATGATCTTGATCGGGCCGCCGAGTCTTTTGTCGTACGAGCGGAACTGCGTTTCCCCATCATTGACACCGATGCCTTGTTCAAGAGAGTTGGTCTTCATCCAGAAGTCGACGATATTCGTTCCACTGCCAGGCATTTGCGCTGCTAGCAGCCACGTATGACCATAGATATTGTCATACCAGGGGAAGTAATAATGCATCGGGGTCGAGTATGACCAGTCAGCGGTCTGGGTATTGCCTACAACGTCGCTCACTTCAAGGTGCACGTTTTGAATGCCACAATTAGGATTGAAATAAGAGACTTGGTCAACAGAAATCGTTGCCCGAGAAGTAACGACGATTCCATTCACAGTCAGCTTGACTGAATTCGGATTGACTCCCGACTTCGAGTCAGTATAAGAAGCATTGATTATTGCCGTGCTGGCCCAAACGTTTCCACTCGGGCTCGTTCCTCCTATTTCAGGTTTTGTCGTTTCGACTTCGAAGCTGCCATTAAGGGTCGCGCTGTTGCCAGCTTTGTCTCGCCCGACTATCAAGAAATCATGGTGTCCGTCTGAAAGGCCCGACGCCTGGCACCTCAACAGAGATGAATCAGAGATATCGCAATTGGTAAGCGGCTGGCTGCTACCATCCAGATAAACCGCGCTTGCGGAGCTGTCTGGCCCCGATTGCTGATCGCTCAAAGTTGCACCGATTACGGTCGCGCTGCCGCTCCAGACTGGAGGAATGGCTTCGGAAATCGCAGGGGGCGCGAGGTCGACGCCGAATGGTGAGTCAGACAGCCCCGGCGTTCCGTCATTAGTCTCATACGAGATCGTTAGAGAGTGCCAGCCTGCAGAAAAGTCTGAAGTTGAGCAGCTGAGATGAGCGCCGACGAGCGAGCAGCCAGGCGCTGAGGTATCGTCGATATAAACGGCTACACTGCTCGAATCGATACCCGAACCGTTATCCGTTAGGTCCGCTTCAATCGCTTGGCTGGTCGTACGGAGCCAGCCTGAAGGGGAGATGTTTTGCGCTTGGAGAACCAGTGGTCCCCATGATGGGGTGATTCGTTCATAAAAAGGATGGCCCAAATCCGCAATGTTGTAACAGCCTCCACCCGTTGCTCTTGCTGTGCAAAGAGTGCAGTTGTTGGAGTTATCTTTTTGGATAAATGCAATACTGGTACCATCCGGTGACCACGCGGGTTGACTATAAAATGGGGACCATGTCCATGTTCGTGTAATCACGGGTTGTGGTTGTGTGCCATCGGGCTTCATCGTATAGATTCCCGAGTCATTTGCATTGAAATAAACGTAACAGGCAATTTTGGAAGAATCAGGCGCCCAGCTTGGCATCGAATTGAAACTGGCTGGCCATCCATAGACGTTAAGAGCGGTCTGGTTTCCACCATCGGGATTAATAAAAAAGATTCCATAAGTACCACTGTTGGCGTTGAAGGCGATCCTGGAACCGTCTGGTGACCAAGCAGGATTCTCGTAGGTACCCGAATTATTAGTCAGTTGATTCAGCTCACTTCCGTCGGAATTCATTACGTATAGCTTCTGAACACCGAAGCCAACGATTCCAAACGTCCTCGTAAAAGCTATGCGGGAACCGTCGGGCGACCAGGTGGGGCTGTCATCGTAATTCGAGCCGAAGGTCAGCTGACTTATGCTCATATCCGATAGTCTGAGAACGTAAATCTTATTAGTACCATTTCTGTTGCTGGAAAAAGCTATCTTGCTGCCGTCAGGCGAGAAGGCGGGTGACTGTTCGACCGCGGGGCTATTGGTGATACGAGTTAGGCCGCTGCGGTCAGGATTTACAGTGTATATCTCAGCATTGCCATCCCTATAAGAAACAAAAGCAATCTTGCCGTTTGGTTTTACAGTGGCATCCGCTGAGGACGACATGGCCAGGATGGCGATTACTGAGAAGAGGAAGATAAACGCAAATGAGGATTTTTGGCGTGCGCTTTCAACGAACCCACCCATTGCGCCTCCAGAATCTGGCATATCTGAGAGAAGCTTAATTGAAACGATTGCCAATGATAACTGTAATAAGTGGCTTAGTCAAAATTCTGAGATCTGGCAATAAGCTAAGAATGACCCATTATTGAAGCCCAATCATTGTAACGTCGTGCTACGCGGCTCATTAATCACCAGGGTCCGGGCGACCGCTGTCGACGACTATCTCTAGTTCTCCCACACTATGATTGTTCTCAGGCGGCAGACAGCTTTCTTACCTTGAGATTCTTGCGATTCTGTTCGGCCAGCCACAGATCGTACTGCGTCTGCTGATTGAGCCAGCTCTCCGCCGAAGCTCCGAAGGCTATCGAAAGCCGTATAGCCATTTCCGGACTGATCCCAGCCCGGCCGTTGAGAATTGCCGAAAGCGTCTTGCGGCTGACACCGAGAGCATCCTACGCCCTTCAAGAACTTCTCGGGCATTCAGACCCTAAACAACGATGGTCTATGTGACAAGCCCAGGTTTTTGATGCCAGTCCATAGTTTAGGCCGGGCGTCTGTATGTGAGAGGAACCTGGGATGATATACCGTTGGCAGGCCGATTTCGGCTTAAACGGAACCCCTGACTCTTCCCTTAAAGCGAAGTATGCCGGTAATCACCACAAAAATATCGAGGACGCACCGGGTGCGCCCTCGGGCTAATCAGTTTATCTGATGCTGCTAGGCCTTACGGCGATTCTTCCTGAAGGTCGCTGCCCCCAAACCACCCAGAACCAGCCCTGCCGCCGGCAATAGCAGCATGAAGCCCGTGCTAGGCAGAGTGGCGGGCAATGAAGCTGGTGCGTATGCGTTCTGTTGCACGCTCTCTGTCACAGTGAAAGTCTCCGGGCACGCAATATCAATATCTTCGCTATCTGTTCCTTCAACGATGATGTTGTGGCTGCCCACAACAGCATCGGCTGGTATTGTCAGGACATCATTGAAATTTCCGGAGCCGTCACTAGTCGTTATGCCCAGTAGTGTAGTGCCGCTGACAGTGTCAAAGAACAATCCTAATAAATCACTGCTCCTTGCCCCGGAACCGCTATAGCTAACAGAGCTCCCGGCTGGCCCCTGGTTGGGGGTCAGGGTGAAACTTACAGTGCCGCACGCGCTTTGAGCATAGGCCATGGGAGCTAAGGCAAGCGTAAAAAATATAGCTACAACTAATGCGACAACTTTCTTCATGATGATTCCCCTTCTCCGTTTGTCCAGAATGATTTCGGTCCTGTTTTTTTAATTTTTTTGCCGGCAGCTAATCAAGGTCGGCAAACCAAAAAAATTATTTGACCATTGTATACTTATTTCCCCTGGATGATATAAAACTGGCGATAGCCAGAGAGGTGGCTGGGTTTGTTTGGACAGCAAAATGCTTTTTTATAAGTGGCAAGAAGTCCCCTGTTCATGCCGTCATCTCATTGGCGAGCGTAGGGCAATAGACCTCATCTGGTGTTCTCCTGCTCAGATTCTGGTGCCGAAGGTGGGAATCGAACCCACACCGGGGGTGACCCCGACCGGATTTTGAGTCCGGCGCGTCTGCCAGTTCCGCCACTTCGGCACAGTCAAGCGGGGTGGAGCGATGAATGCTCCAGACGGATTCTACAATATCGGCGAGTTAAAGGCTCTAACCTTTTACCGCCCAGACGTGGAACTTCGCGTATCCCTTGTGCCCGACACCGACTGCACCCTTGTTCATATATAGAGCCCAGGCCCAGTCCGGCTCGAACATGCTCGTGGTCGAGGACCAGTAAACTTCCTGGCATTTCCTGAACGGATGGCCGCCCGGCAGCGCCGGATCATGCCGGCTCATGTCCACCAGCGATTCCAGTTCATTGATATTGGGGAGCCGCCAGATGTCATAGTCGCGCCGGGAATTCCGCAGACGGTTGCGCCCTGCACGAAACGCTGAATCGTCTTCAGCAGCATCAAACTTTCTGATAGCATCGAGTGCTTCTTCCCATAAAACCGGCTCTCCGGTCAGATCTGCCACACGCTGCCAGGTCAGGCCCGTCAGGTTGTCGCGGACTGCATCGCCGCCGCCGTATTTATTACCAGCGCCACCCCTGCGGATCGTGCTGTCGCCGTTCTCAACAGGCCCAACCTCAAAACGCGGCTCAGGCCAGCTCGCGCCGAAGGGTGAATCACCCTGTTGCCCTGTCGCCGGCAGCACTCCATTGCCCTCGCCACGCACTGGCCAGACAAGGTAGTACTGGTTCCTGGCTCCATAGAACGTGCGCCCACCTTCCATATGCACATACCAGGCAAATGCGTCGTCGATGGCTGCCTTGGTCGACGACCAGTACCATCCCATGAAGACGTTAATAAATGGATGGCCTTCAGGCAGAGCCGGATTCCTCGTCTGGTGGCTTATGAGACTCCTTAGCTCGCGCCGGTCGGGCAGACGCCAGTCGTCGAAACCATGCTGCCGCTCCCGGTTCATCCGCCTGATGAACTCATGGGCTTCCGCCCAGTCCATGGGAAACTCGCTGGGATCGGCGTCACGGGTCCAGACGAGGCCGGTGAGAAGATCGGTCACGGTCCCGCCGCCTTCGGACTCAGCCGCCCTTACCTCGAATCGCGGTTCCGGCCAGGCGACGCCCCGCGGGAACTCGGCATCCTGACCGCTGCCATCGCAATCGATCCGCCGGCCGCCGGCATCGTGGCAGGATGTCTGTCCCGTCTGCAGAAATCCTTTAATATCCATGAATTGAGGATAGTAAATTTTTTGCCATCATGGTACACTTAGTAATCTTCAGGATCTGCTGAGAACCTGGGGGAGGCGGAAAGACAGGTATGGAAGAGCTAGTTTGTCCACATTGTCATAAGGTCAGCTATAGTGCTTCAGCTAGGGCGTTCTCGCCCTGTCCCCACTGCAAGTTCCGGTTTGCGATCTCCGAGGATAACGGCCACAAGTATCTCGTTATCGACCGCCAGCTGGCCCATCTCCTCCAGAACTATTCAGAGTCTGTGGAGAACCATGAAGATATCGAAGTGATCGTCGACCGGAGGATATCCAACCGGCCCTTCGATGGTGTAGACAGCCGCAAGGTCACGACGCCGAACTAGAATCACAGTGATCTGAAGCCTGGTATCTCATTGCGAGGCCTGATTCAGATCTGATGCTGACAGCCTGATTCATAATTTCCCCAGCCTGTGCCTGTGTGCAATCGCAGGCTTTTTTTATTTTAACGGGCAACAAACGGTGGGGCAGGGAGTCTGACATGAAAACGATCAGAGCGTTTTGCTTTCTGGGGATAGCAGCGGGCGTGTTTTTTGCCATTGTGGCTTCCGCCATGGCATTGCAGGCCACGAATGTAGCGGTGAGCCGCGTTGCTTCAACATCCGCAGTCATTGTAGTCAAGGCGGATACAGTCGCTGATGTAAGGATCGATTATGGCTCGGCGCCTGGCGTTCTCACCTCGTCAAAAACCAGCTCTGCACTGGTCAGACATGAGATTCTGCTCGACAGCCTTTCGCCCTCATCCACGGTCTATTATCAGGTCACTATCACTGATAGCGCCAATCCGGCAATAACGAGCACCCTGGCGGAAAAGAGCTTCCATACAGCTCGCTCAAGCGGCCAGCCGTTCAGTTTTGCGGTAGCTGCGGACAATCGTCCTGCGAGCAACACCACAGTGCAGCCGGCTGCCTGGGGCACGATCAACAGCCAGATGGCCGCTGAGGGCCTGGACCTGGTTTTAAACGCCGGGGACCTCATATACGGGCTTCCCTCTGATACGCTTGACCAGAATGTCGCCAAATATGATGGTTTCTTTGCGGTCACGGCGCCGCTCACGGCTTCTGTCCCCATGTACACCGCCATCGGCAATCACGAGTACGCAGGTAGCGCCGGCAGCCGTGCCGGTTATGAGCAGGAATTCACCCTGCCCGTGAATAACGGTATTGACGCCGCTACCAGCGGCGAGCACTACTACAGCTTTGATAATGGCGACACCCACTTCGTCGCCCTGTCTACCGAAATCCCCGGGCAGGAAGGGATGATCACAGGCAATCAGCGGTTATGGCTTACGCAGGACCTGGTTGCGAACAACAAGCCCTGGACCGTCATCTTCATGCACCGGCCGCTCTATTCCGGCATCCATATGACTGAACCCTGGATGAATACCAGTAACCTCGCGGGGCAGCAGAACAAGGCTGAGATCCATGCATTGTTCCTGCAATACGGCGTTGATGTCGTCTTTGAGGGGCACGATCATTTTTACCTGCGGCACGTGGAGGATGGTATCCAGTATGTCATCACTGGCGGTGGCGGTTCACCACTATACTGGGCACCGGCTCTCAAGCCTGGTGATGTCTTTGCCTGGAGCGGTTATGAACACGTCAAAGTCGACGAAACGGCAAGCTCGCTTAAACTGAGCGCCATCGATACGACCGGTTTCGTCCAGGAGAGTTTTACACTGGGAACCCCGGCCCTCAGTCTTTCACAGACAAGGACTTACTGGGCCTCATACGCCGATTATCTTATCCGTGACCTGTCCGTGGACTACTCGCTGTCCAATACGGGAACCGGGGATGCGGCCGGGTTGCAGGTCGTTTACCTGAATTCGACGAATGGCGTACTGCCTTTGACCAGCGTACCGGCATCCCTGGGAAACGTGGCTGTGGGAGCCGGCGCCTCGATGACAGTACACTACCAGGTTCCCAATGATGTCTTATTGTTCCGTTCTACTATCTATGTGACCTGCACCGATCTTGCGGGGGGATCATACGCCTTCCCTGGTCCAGCCCCTGTGTTTTAAGAGAATCGGCACTTTCCCCTATCAACCGCCGCCAGCCTTCCGGTAACAGCTTCTCCTGTCGACTCTATTATTGAGTGAACGAACCCCAGGTTCGCTGAATACAGGAAGTTGTCATGATTGCTGGCAGGTCGAATATCATGCTTTTCCCGGTTGCAGCGCTGATCCTTACCGTGCTGTTCCTGCTGACTGCGGCAGCCCCGGCATCCGCTGTCACCGCGATGAATGTCGCCATAAGCGATGTCGCCTCCACTGAAGCCGTACTGGTCGTGAAAGCAGATGTAACCGCGGATGTTACCGTGGATTACGGCCAGTCGACCGGAGTCTACACAGCCACAGCAACGAGCAATGGCGCCACCAGGCATGAACTTACGCTTTCCGGCCTAAATCCGTCATCTGTGGTCTATTACCGGGTCACCATCTACGACAGCTCGGATCATGGTGTCAGCATCACGATCACGGAAAAGAGCTTCCACACCAGCCGGGCCGCAGGCGAGCCTTTCAGTTTCTCCGCTGCCGGTGATAACCGGCCTACTTCCGATACCGCCGTTCAGCCGGCAATGTGGAACACGATCCTCGGGCAGATGGCGGGGGAGAGCCTGGACCTCTCGCTTCACGTCGGCGATATCATCTTCGGGACCAGCAGCGACAGCCTGGCTCAGAACGTGGCCAAGTATGATGGACTGTTCGCGGTGACCGCCCAGCTGACTTACTCGACGCCGATGTATGTAGCGGCAGGTAACCACGAGCGGCTCTACGCCGCCAGCAGCCGCGCCGGTTATGAGCAGGAGTTCACCTTCCCGGTCAATAACGGCGCGGATTCCGGTACTTACGGCGAGCACTATTACAGTTTCGACAACGGCGACACCCACTTCATCGCCCTGTCCACTGAGCTTCCCGGGCAGGAAGGGCTGATCACCGGCAACCAGAAGGCCTGGCTCGAACAGGATCTTGCCGCAAGCAGCAAACCCTGGACCGTCGTCTTCATGCACAGGCCCCTGTTCTCCGGCCAGCATGGCGGCGACCCCTGGGTGAATACCGGTAATGCCACCGGCCAGCAGAACAAGGCGGATATCCACGCGCTGTTCCTGCAGAGCGGGGTCGACGTAGTCCTCGAAGGGCATGATCATTATTATCTGCGGCATGTTGAGGATGGCATCCAGTACATCATCACTGGCGGCGGCGGCTGTTCACTGTCTGGAGTCCCGGCGCTCGGCCCTGGGGATGTATTCGCATCCAGCAGCTACGAGCATGTGAAAGTCGACGAGACTTCCACTTCGCTGGGGTTCGATGTGATCAATAGTGCCGGCGCCACCCTGGAGAGTTTTTCCGTGGCCATCCCCGACCTGTCACTCACGCTCGGTAACGCCTACTGGGAAAGCTACGCTGACTATCTCAGCCGCTCGCTCAGCGTCGACTATACCCTCACAAACAGCGGCGCCGGCGATGCTTCCTCGCTGCAGGTGCTGTCGCTTTCCGCCTCACAGGGTGTCACGCCGCTGACGGCCACGCCTTTCTCGCTGCCCGACGTCGCCGCTGGGGCAACGGGCACGATGACGGTGAGCTACCAGCTGCCCCAGGGTGTGGAAGCCTTTGCGGCCACGGCCACGGCTTCATGCACTGATGACCGCGGGTTCACCTATCAGTATCCCGGATCGGACCTGTAGCCGCCGCCCTGTGTGGTGATCGTGTTTCGCCTCGACCGTCAGCTGTCCTACTTTCCTGACCACCTGCCTGTCAGGCTCTTCCGTTAAGGAACTTCGACTCCGGGGAATACTCTCGTCGGAGCCATTTACTCCCGCATCCGCCTGCCCTGTGGGCGCTGCGGGGTATTTCTCGAGCATGCCTGCCACACCGGACAACAGCGAACGGAACTCCCGTCTTCAGGCCGACGGCGGATTCTGGCTGGACCTGCGCCTGCCGGAAGTGCTCGCGGATGTGACCGCGGCCCGCGCCGGCGGCAAGGCCGCCAACCTGGCGCGGCTGGCAGAACTGGGTCTGCCGACTCCGAGGGCCGTTGTCCTTACGACCGATGCCTGGCATTTTTTTCTGGATAGTGCCGGCCTAAGGCCGCGGCTTGAGGCGGCACTGACCCTGCTTGAATCGGCGCCGGATGAAGCTGAGGCGCCGGCACGGATGATCAACCTGCTCATCACGAAGGCGCCGATGCCGGCGGTGCTCGAGGAACAGATCCGTGAAGTATACGATGACCTTTCCGGGTGCGGCGCCGATCCCATCGCCGTCCGCAGTTCCGGTTCCTATGAAGACAGCGCTGATGCCTCCTTCTCCGGGATGCTCTCGACCGTGCTCGGCATCAGCGGCATCGAAGGGGTGTTCGCGGCGATCCGGAAATGCTGGAGTTCAGGTTTCAATGCGCGCGGGCTTCGTTATCTGGTGAGGATGGGCCTGGATCCTTCGGGGATGGCGGTGGCGCTCCTCTTCCAGCAGATGGTGAAAGCAAAAAGTTCGGGAGTCCTTTTCACTGTCGATCCCGCAACCGGCGACCAGGACACCGCGGTGCTGGAGGCCGCATATGGTTATGGGCCGGGAGTGGTGTCCGGCAACGTGACTCCCGACTTGTACCGGATCAGGAAAAGCGATTTTGAGATCGTCCACAGGGACTCGCGCCCCCAGGAATATTATTACGACGCCAACGGCCAGCGGCAGGATGTGAAGCCCGACAATCGTGAAGCGACCAAACTGACCGATGATCAGGTCCGCGAGCTGGTGGGATATGGACTCAAGGCGGAACTGGAACTCGGTGCCCCCCAGGATATCGAATGGTGCCTCGGGCCTGACGGACTGGTCCTGTTGCAGACGCGGCCGGTAACGGGGCTCGAACGCCTGTCGCTACGGCAGAAGAAATACACCCGGCCTGAGATAGTCATGGTCCGCGGTATCGGCGTCAGCCCGCGGATCGGCTGGGGAGAGGTCGTGAACGCGGATCCGGAGAAGGGGATGCCGGATACCGTCAAGGGGAAAGTCGTGGTCCTCAGGCGGCTCACCCAGGATCTCGCTCCCGGCCTCAAGGACGCCGCCGCGGTCATTGCCGACCAGGGCGGCGCTACCAGCCACGGCGCCAACATCCTGCGTGAGTTCCAGGTACCGTGCGTGGTCGGCACCCGCTACGGCCAGGATGTCCTCCACGACGGCGATATCGTCACTGTTGACGGCTGGCGTGGTCTGGTCCTCGACGGCATCGGCCCCAGGGTCAAGGAGAGGGATTTCGGCCCCGAGCACATGCTGAAAACGCGGACGCGGCTGATGACCACCATCAACGTCCCCGAGTCTGCGGAGAAAGCTGCCGCCATCGCCGACGGCGTCATCTCCTTCCGCAACGATTACCTGCTGCTGCAGGGCGGGGTGCATCCCCGGCGGCTGCTGCAGAGCGGCAAGGGAGAGATCCTGACCGGCTCGGTGCTGGAGGCGTTGCAGGTCGTGGCCACCGCCTTCAAGGGAAAGCCTGTCTGGTACAAGACTCTCGACGCCCCCACCGATGATTTCCGGCGCCTGCGTGGCGGGGAGGACGAACCACTGGAGCGTAATCCTCTGCTTGGCTGGCGGGGGATCCGCCGGGAGCTGGAGGATTCGACCCTGCTGCGCGCCGAGTACGAAGCGGTGCGCCAGGCGGTCGAATCAGGCTGTGGCAATCTGGGCATCAAAGTCCCCTTCATCCGCAGCGTCGAGGAGTATGAATGGGCCCGTCAGGTAGCGATCGATGTCGGGCTTAAACCTCATGAAGACGTGGCTTTCGGAGCTTCCATCGAGACACCGGCGGCAGCTATGACCCTCGACCGGATCCTCGATGCCCAGACCGACTTCATCAGCGTCGGCATCAACGACATGACCATGTGCTGTCTGGGGGTCGACCGCGAGAGTGAGAGAGTCGCTGAGCTTTTCGACCCCGCCCATCCGGCGGTCATACAGCTGCTGGCGGAGATCGCCAGGCGCGGCAAGGGGCGTACGATTCTGGCTGCAGCAGGCGATATCGCCCAGAGTCCCCGGCTGATGGAGGAGCTGATCCGCCTGGGGTTCGATGCTATCGGTATCTCCCTGCCCTATCTGGGAACGGTGAGGGCGCAGGTGGCTAAGTGGGAGGAAGAAGGGTAGCTAAAGCTCGCCTTCGTAAGTAAGCAACTCGTCGGCCGCGTCTTCGATGCTGTCAGCTATGCGGCCTGTCGTCAGGATCAGACGCCAGAATATGATAGTGCTCCAGGTGTCGAACTGCAGCCCGCTCGCCTTGCGCTGCATCTCGAACTCGATGTCGTCGACGCTCTCCTCCAGGTCGCTTATCCGCGCGGCATATTCCATGCGGCGCTCCGGGGGTTCGCTGAGGCAGTGGATCGCTTCGGCCAGGTCGGCCATCGCCGCCTGTGAGAGCGAGACCATCTTCACCAGGTCACCCTTGAGTTCCGGCGGCAGCAGCAGGTCCTGGATGATGAGCAGGAAGCGTCCGGCGCGGCGGGCGGTATCGGCTACGTCATCGGTGAAATGGACAAGCCTGCGGAACAGATCTCCCTTGGCGTGAGCCAGCTCGGCATGGGATAGCTCGCGGGTGACGCTGCGGCGCAGGGAGTCGGCTTCCTTTTCGAAGTTGGAAAGCTCGGCGGTGAATTTGCCGAGCGCTTCGCGGTCGCCCCGCTGCCACGCTTCAGCAGCACTTTTCAGGGCGTGCACCGCCATAACAACCTTCTGGCTGTGCGCTATGAGCAGGCTATGTATTTTATCGCTCATCAAGGATCCTCCATGATCCGCGGGTACGCTGCCTGATACAATTCGCTCAACTCTCCCTGGGTTTTACCCGAACCTGCCAGGGGTATAATCCTATTGGGAAAGATCAAGTACAAACAATGGAGGGATGACCTGTTGAGTGGGTCAACAGGTTATCATCTCTCAAAGGCCCGGATCGTCCGGGCCTTTTCTTTTGCCGTCAAACGGAACCCGTCAACGAAATCCCTCCAGTTTGCCTTCCAGGCCGGTCAACGAAATCCCTCCAGCTTTCCCTCGATCGTGAGCCCGCTGTCGCGGTCGTCGATCTTGATGCTGGTTATCACGCGCCCGGCACCGGCGGCAAGCACCGCGCGGTGAGCGCTTTTGACCACTTCGAGGACCTCGTCGAGTGTTCCTTCCACCGTGGTGCCCATGGCCCCGACCTCGAACTTGAGTCCGGCCTTTTCCACCTCGGCCACTGCCGCCTTCACGAAAGGTCTGAGCGACCCCTCGACGATGGGTATTACTGTGAATTCCGCGACTACCATCCTGCCTCCCGAATGCACATCGGACCGTACATTGCGTGCCTTCTTTCATGGACAGATACTGGTAGTCAGATATTGCCCCGGGAACTGTTTAATAAAACACAAATGGGACCCGGAAAAGGCGAGGCCCCGGGTCGGGGCCCGGGGCCATGTCTCGGCGGATGAGTCAATCCACCAGTAAATCTGTAAGAATCAGGCGGTGGCGCCCCCTACTTACACCGATTCCGTATCTCAGCTGCGCTGCTATCTGCCGTATCCACATTTCCGCTGACAACGCCGCCGCCTGATATATTTATCGGGTCGTCCCCGGGGAAGCATGACCCGGGACTAATAAACCAGGGCTTTCCTTTACACTCCAACAGCGCACCTATACACTCTGATGCCATGAAAATAACGCCGATACCAACAGCCATGAGGGATGTCCTGCCAGCGGAGGCAGGCGAGATCCGCCATCTCGAAGCCGCGATCTGCGGAGTCTTCGACAGCTTTGGCTATGGCGAGGTCATGACGCCCACGCTGGAGCTCGAAGAGGCAATCGAGACGGCTGGCGAGCAGCGCTTCGGCAGGTCGTTCCGTCTCTTCGACGAGCGTGGCGAGGTGCTTATGCTGCGGCCCGAGATGACCACTCCGATAGCGCGCCTGGTGGCTACCAGGATGGCAGACCGGGAGCCGCCCTTCCGCCTGTGCTATTTCGCCAATTCTTTCCGGCCGACGAAGGCACAGCGTGGCCGCCAGTCCGAGTTCTTCCAGGCAGGACTGGAGCTGGTCGGCAGCGATTCGCCGGCGGTGGATGCCGAAGTCCTGGCGGTAGCCTGCGGCTCACTCGAAGTCTGCGGACTCACTGATTTTTCGATCGCCCTGGGTGAGGCTTCCTTTTTCAGGGCCCTGCTTGACAGCATCGGTGTCGCCGGCACGGATCGCATCTCCCTGTTCGAAGCCCTTGCCGGCCGCGACCTGGTAAAGTTCGGGTCGGTGGTCGAGGGGCTTGATATCAGCGGGAAGGACCGGCAGGCGATCCTGGATGTGATCGCGCTGCGTGGCGGGTCAGAAGTGCTTGTCGCCGCTAAAGACCTCGTGCGTGGCGAAGCGATGGAAGCGGCTCTGACGCGGCTGGCGCGTACATATTATCTGGTCAGCCGTCATGGTTATGCCGGACGCATACTCTTCGACCTGGGCATCCTCAGGAATTTTGATTATTACACCGGCATCGTCTTCGAGGTGCTGAGCGGAGACCTTGGTTTCCCCCTCGGGGGAGGTGGGCGCTATGACAGCCTGCTCGCCCGGTTCGGGCGGCCGCTTCCAGCTGTGGGATTCGCAGTGGGACTGGACCGCCTGCACATAGCTGTCACCAGGCAGGGTGGCGTTGCCATGCCGGGGAGTCGTGGCCTGGCGCTGGCAGGCGGCCTGGATCCCGCCCTGGATCTGGCGAGAGAGTTGAGGGAAGCCGGCGTGCCGGTCTCGGCTTTCGCCAGGGATACTGGTGCGGACGAGCTATTGCGCCATGCGGCTGCTGCTGACCTGCCCTGGGCTGCCATCCCCGAAGGCGACGGCTATCTGCTGTTCGATTCGGCTTCCCCAGAAGGGATTGCTGCTGAAGGGATTAATGTGTCGCCGGAGGAACTCATAAGCAGGCTGACCGGCTCAGGCGGGCGGTCCTGATGAACCGCTCACCCCTCGATCCCGGGATCCTGCGGCTGGCAGTGCCTCGCGGCAGCCTCTTTAACGAAACCATTGATATCCTCGAGGAGGTCGGTTTCAATATCGCCGAGCTGAGGCACAATGACCGCAAGCTCCAGTTCGAAGTCGGTCCGGGCCGGACCATAATCACCACGAGGCCCTCTGATGTCCCGACTTATGTGGAGTACGGCGCCTCGGACGTCGGGATTGTCGGCAAGGACGTGCTGCTGGAGCACCGGCGTGACGTCTACGAGTTGCTCGATATGGGTTACGGCCGCTGCCGGGTCGTCTATGCGACGCCTTCAGACCGGGATCCGGAGGATGAGGAACTCAAACATCTTGGCATCATGAGAGTCGCAACCAAATTTCCCAATATCACAAGAGCTTATTTCGAAGGCCTTGGCAAACAGGTAGAGACGATCGAGCTGCGCGGCTCTATCGAACTGGCGCCTCAGGTCGATCTGGCTGAAGGCATAGTCGACCTGACCGCCACGGGCGTCACCCTGAAGGAGAACAAACTGGTCGAGCGGGCGGAGATAGCCGTCTGTACCGCCAGGCTCATCGCAAACCGTGTTTCTCATAAACTCAAAGCCGGGATGATCAACGAACTCACCCGGCGCCTTAAGGGGGTAACCGGGAGTTAGATGCAGATCAATCGCTACAACCTGAACAGGGATAATATCCCGGAGCTGGTAAAAAAATTGAGAGTGGAACCAGGAGAGGACGATAGCGTCCGTGAGCTGGTGGAGGAGATAATCGGGCGGGTCCGCCGGGAAGGCGACGCGGCGCTGGCCGCGCTCACGCGTGAATTCGACTGCCCGGACTTCAGTGTGGACCAGCTGCGCGTACCCCCGGAAGAGCTTGCCGAGGCCGCCGCGGCCGCTCCCGCGTCGTTGATGGACGCCCTCAAGACCGCCTCCGAGAACATCCGGCTCTTCCATCAACACGAGATGCGCGGCAGCTGGACGGCGACCATGCGTCACAGCCAGATGCTGGGCCAACGGATGATCCCGGTGGACCGCGCGGGGCTGTACGTCCCCGGTGGCGGAGCAGCCTATCCTTCCACAGTGCTCATGACTGCTATCCCGGCGCAGGTTGCCGGAGTCAAGGAGATCTTTATCTGCACACCGCCAGGCGTGGACGGACAGGTCAACCAGGCGGTGATGGCGGCGGCACAGATGCTGGGCGTCAATGAGGTCTACCGCGTCGGCGGGGCCCAGGCTGTGGCCGCCATGGCTTTCGGCACCGACATGATCCGGCCAGCGGACGTGATAGTCGGGCCCGGTAACATCTTCGTCACCGAGGCCAAGCGCCAGGTCTACGGCCGCGTTGGGCTCGACAGCCTCGCCGGTCCCAGTGAAGTGATCATAATCGCCAGCGATTCCGCCCAGCCCGACCTGATCGCTGCCGACCTGCTGGCTCAGGTCGAGCACGGCAGCGGCGCCATCGCCATCCTGGCATGCTGGTCCACGGATCTTGCCGGCGCTGTCGAGAAACAGGTGTTCGCGCTGGCGGAAGAGCTGGGTATGGACACGGCACTGCTCGACCAGATCTCGATAATCCTGGCCGAAGGGCCGGATCCCATCGATCTGGCGGTTACTTTCAGCAACGCCTTCGCGCCGGAGCATCTGCAGATACATACCGAACATCCCGAACAGGAAGTCCATGAAGTCACTGCTGCCGGTGCTGTCTTCCTCGGCGAGGATGTGTGTACTGCCTATGGCGACTATGTCGCCGGCTCGAATCACGTCCTGCCCACCGCGGGTACGGCTCGATTCGGCTCGGCGCTGTCGGTGGAAAATTTCCTGTGCAAGGTGGCTGTGATATCCTTGATTCCGACGGCGATCACCGAGCTGACGCCACCATTAGTGGAGATCGCGAGGGCCGAGGGGCTGGTAGCCCACGCCCGCGCGGCGGAACTCAGGCAGGAGAAGTTCGGCATGCCTGAGAATGAGGAAGATGACTGAGCGCAGCGTTTGACTCAGGCGCCGGCGCTGTCCGGCACCTGCATGCACTCAGGCTGGCAAACACAATCTTTTAGAAAGGAACGGGCCCGATGTCACGAACCGCGACCATCGAACGGACCACTTCCGAGACTGACATAACCGTAAAGCTGAACGTGGACGGTACCGGCGAGTCGAAGATCGATACCGGCGTCGGCTTTTTCGACCACATGCTGACCCTGTTCGCCAAGCATGGCCACTTCGACCTGGACGTCGACGCCAAGGGCGACCTGCAGGTCGACGGGCATCACACGGTCGAGGATGTGGGCATATGCCTGGGCCAGGCATTCAGGGAAGCCCTCGGCACCAAGGAAGGCATCGCCCGCTACGGCTTTTTCATCCTGCCCATGGACGAAGCCCTGGCTACCGTCGCACTCGATATCAGCGGCCGGCCCTACCTTGCCTACAATCTGGACATGACCGCTTCGAAGGTCGGCGGCTTCGATACCGACCTCACCCACGAGTTCTTCCAGGCGTTCATCACTAACGGTGGCGTTTCCATGCATGTGCGCCTGCAGGCGGGCACCAATCCGCATCATGTGATCGAGGCCGTCTTCAAGGCGTTCGCCCGGGCGATGGATGTGGCCACGACTATCGATCCACGAATCACCGGAGTGCAGTCCACCAAGGGCATGCTCTAAGCAGCCCCTGCCAGTATTCATGAACCCCAGCGCCTTTTCTCGACCAGCCTTCAGCCTCGGATGTCATCGATGATAACCATCGTCGACTACGGAATGGGCAACCTCCGCAGCGTGGAGAAAGCTCTGCAGAAAGTGGGCGCCGAGGTCACAGTCAGCCGTGATCCTGACGAAGTGCGCCGGGCTGAGAGGATCGTGCTCCCGGGCGTAGGCGCTTTCGGCGACGCCATGGCGAACCTGGAGAAGCGCGGCCTGGTCGAGGTGATCAGGGAAGAAGTAGCTGCCGGAAAACCTTTTCTGGGAATATGCCTCGGGCTCGACCTCCTGTTTGAGGAAAGCGACGAACACGGCCTGCACCGGGGCCTGGGATTGCTTCCGGGCCGGGTCGAGCTCCTGCCGACGGATCTGAAGATACCGCAGATAGGCTGGAACCAGGTATCCATCCGCAAGGAATCACGCCTGCTGGAAGGCATTCCCGATGGCTCTTCTTTCTATTTTGTCCACTCGTATGCAGTCGTTCCGGAGACTGAATCGGATATACTATGTACTACGGAATACGGTTGCACCTTTGTGTCAGCCGTTGAGCGCGGCAACATCGCCGCCTTCCAGTTCCACCCTGAAAAAAGCAGCTCCCTGGGGCTGAATATATTAAGGAATTTCTCATCATGAAATCAGTGGAGCAGATCATAAAAATAAGGAATCTCCTGCTATGATCCTTTTGCCGGCAATCGATATCCAGGGCGGCCAGTGCGTGCGCCTCAGGCGCGGCGATTTCGCCGAAGCCACGATTTTCAGCACCGATCCCGTTGCTCGCGCTCAGATGTGGGAAAAGGAAGGCGCCGAGGGCCTGCATGTAGTCGATCTGGACGGCGCCCGCCTGGGCAGGATGGTCAATCTTGCCCAGATCGAGGAGATCGGTGAGACGCTCAGCATCCCGGTCGAATATGGCGGCGGCGTCAGGACGCTCGAAGACCTGAAGATGATCCAGGATGGTCCGATAAGCCGGGTCGTACTGGGTACCAGCGCGGTAACCGACCAGGCACTGCTGCTGGAAGCTGTCAGGCTCATGGGCGATCAGCTGGTTATCAGCGTTGACGCCGACCGGGGCATGGTGACCACGCACGGCTGGCAGGAGAAGAGCTCGGTGACCGCTATCCGTTTCGCCAAGTATCTTCAGGGTGAGGGCGTGAAGCATATCCTCTATACCGACATCGATCGCGACGGCATGATGATGGGCATGAACCTGGATTCGACCCGCGAGCTGGCGGAAGCTGTGGACATCGATATCATCGCCTCTGGCGGGATATCCAATCTGGATGACCTCAAGCGCCTCAAGGCCCTGGGCATGCGGAACATCTCCAGCGTCATCGTCGGCCGCGCCCTTTACGAGGGCCGTTTCACAGTCGCTGAAGCCCGCGCCATCCTCGACTGACTCGGGGCACCATACTATTTATTTGCAGGAGTTTTTTTCATGCTGACCAAACGAATCATCCCCTGCCTTGATGTGCGCAACGGCCGCGTGGTCAAGGGCATCCGTTTCGTGAATATCCGCGATGCCGGTGATCCGGTCGAGATGGCTTCCGCCTATGACCGCGAGGGCGCCGACGAGCTTATCTTCCTCGATATCACTGCTTCCCACGAACGCCGCGATACCGTGGTCGACCTTGCCAGGCGTTGCGCCGAAGAGCTTTTCATCCCTTTCACCATCGGCGGCGGAATGCGTGACGAGTCCGACATCCGCAAGGTGCTGAAGGCGGGGGCTGACAAGATCGCGATCAATTCTGCCGCCCTGGCCAATCCGGATGTCATCAATCGTTGCTCCCGGCGGTTCGGCGCCCAGTGCATAGTCGTAGCCATCGACGCCAAGCTGGTATCGGCTGGGGAAGAAAAACAGTGGGAGCCCTTCGTTCACGGAGGCCGTACTGGCACCGGCCGCGATGCGGTGGAGTGGGCCCGTGAGGTCGTGGAGCGCGGAGCGGGGGAGATCATGCTTACCAGCATGGACACCGACGGAACCCAGGACGGTTATGACATCGACCTGACCAGGGCGATAACCGATGCAGTAAATGTGCCGGTGATTGCATCAGGCGGAGCAGGTAATCTGGACCATCTGGTGGAGGTCGTGAAGGAAGCGGATGCGGATGCCGTACTTGCCGCCAGCATCTTCCACTATGGTACTTATTCCATTCGCGAAGCCAAGGAATATATGGCGGCCGCGGGAATACCCATGCGGCTGACCTGAATGCATTCCGCAGGTTGAATGTATTCCGCAGCTTGAATGCATCCTGCAGCCTGAATGTATTCCACAAGCTGGACGTATTCCGCAGCCTGGACGTGATCAACAACTCAAACCCTCAGTCAATTCGTACGATTTGTACAAATTGGCAGTTGGCTGAAGAATAATAACTTTTGCAGGGACTTTATTGCTGTCGGTCAAATCGTACGATTTGTACAATTTGACAAGTGACCTAAAGTGTTGAGCCTCGCGGCTGAGCACTTAATTTAGAGCCATGCGGATGACCTGCAGTGGTCGTTGAGGAGGAGATGACTCAGTGAAGATGGTGCATGCGAGCGAAGCGCGAAACAGATTCAGCGAACTGGTCAGTGAAGTGGAATATACAGATGAGCCCGTTCTGATCCTCAGGCACGGAAAGATGGCGGCAGTGATGATCAGCTACAGTGACTACTCAAGATTCAAGCGATTCATCACCGGCGCAAATCGTAATCAGGCGCAATAGAGTTGCGGCCAGCCGCAGGTTAGCCAGGAAGCGCTCTCCAGCTTCATATCACTGCCTGCTACTGAAAGATCGAATACACCAGCGGAGCGATGCCGGCGGCCATAATCAGGACTACCAGGATTGCCGCTCCCAGGCGCAGCTGCGGCGAAGTCACTTCGTGATGAAAACTTTCCTGCGTGCTCATAGTCCGCTCCCCTTTAAAGTGGTTGCCAGAACGGGTCGATATGGTTCCCGCTTATTAGATTTTGAAACAACGGACTGCTAGACTGATACAGTAGTTTATTCGTCTTATAAGCTTCTCTGTCCTCTTGAAAACCCGGGGAGAGGGCATTTTTTAACTCTGGAGGGATTGTAATGGCTCAAAAAGATTATCTGTTCACATCCGAGTCGGTGACCGAAGGCCATCCGGACAAGATCGCTGACCAGATCTCCGACGGTGTTCTGGACGCCGTACTGAAAGACGATCCCATGGGCCGTGTGGCCTGTGAGACGCTGGTGACTACCGGTCTTGTCGTAGTCGGCGGCGAGATCACCACCGAGACTTATGTGGATATTCCCAAGCTGGTGCGGTCGACGATCCTCGACATCGGCTACAACCGCGCCAAGTACGGTTTTGACGGTGACACCTGCGGCGTCATCGTGGCGCTGGACGAGCAGTCCCCGGATATCGCCCAGGGCGTCAACCAGGCTTTCGAGGTCCGTACCGACGCCGACGACGAGGATCCGCTCGATCTTCAGGGCGCCGGCGACCAGGGCATGATGTTCGGCTACGCGGTCAATGAGACGCCCGAACTGATGCCGATGCCGATCTCCCTGGCCCACAAGTTGGGCAAGAGGCTCTCAGAAGTGCGCAAGAGCGGCGTGCTTCCTTATCTGCGCCCGGACGGTAAGACCCAGGTGACGGTGCGGTACGAGAACGACAGGCCGGTGGAGATCATGAACGTAGTCATCTCCACACAGCACAAGCCCAACATCGACATCGAGACCATGATCCGGCCCGACCTGATCGAGCACGTCATCGAGCCGATCCTGCCGCGTGAAATGTGCGATCTCAACAAGGTCGACATAATGATCAACCCCACCGGCAAGTTCGTCATCGGAGGCCCCATGGGCGACTGCGGACTCACCGGACGCAAGATCATCGTAGACACATACGGCGGCGCCGCGCGCCACGGCGGCGGAGCTTTCTCGGGCAAGGATCCGACGAAGGTCGACCGCTCCGCTGCATATGCCTGTCGTCACGTCGCCAAGAACGTCGTCGCCGCTGGCCTGGCGGAAAAGTGCGAGGTCCAGGTAGCATATGCCATCGGTGTGGCTCATCCCGTGTCGATCATGGTGGAATGTTACGGCACCGAGAAGGTCGGCATAGAGAAGATCAACGAGCTCGTGCGGGCGCATTTCGATCTGAGGCCCGGCGCCATCGTCCGCGATCTCGACCTGCGCCGTCCCATCTACAAGAAGACGGCAGCCTACGGCCACTTCGGCCGTCACGACCACGATTTCACCTGGGAGAAGACGGACAAGGCCGCAGCCCTGCGCGAAGACGCCGGCCTCGGTGCGATGCCGGAAAGTGACGCAAGCGAGAAGCTGCGCGTGGTGGAATAGCACCTGGGCTGCGAGCCTTTGGAACCTTGTGGGGCGCGGCGCCTTCGGCGCCGCGCCCCATTCTTTTCCCATCATCCCGCCAGGATTACCCATCCAGAAAAATTCCTGAATACCCGCCTGACGATTACCACTCTTAATTCATCATTTTTTCCCCTCGATTATCACCAAATCTTTTCATTTTTGTTTAGGAAACAAATAGAGTTGGCATAGTAAAGAAACAGCAACAATGCCTTATATGCAGGAAATTGGATATGCAAATGACATTGGGGGGCCCGGACTCAATGGAGTTGCATAGAAATGAATTTTTCAGGGAAATCTCGTATAAACCCCGGCTCACGAGGGAATGGAATGAGCGGGGGTTTTATTATGGCTATCTTCGTTATGGGCATAGCCGTAATTTCTCTTTTCTTCGTTATCTCGAGCGCAGGTGCCTTCAACGGCGTCATCTGGCCAGTCTCATCGAGTTCCTCCGGGGTAATCGGGAATGCTAGCAGCTCATACTGGCCGTTAGTTTCTCCAGACGGCCGCTATGTCGTCTTCCGGTCGACGGCTTCGAATCTCGTGGCTGGCGACACAAACGCTGTATCCGATATCTTCATCAAGGATACTGCTGATGGAGCGACGGTCCGTGTTTCAACCGATGCATTCGGCGGCCAGGCGGACGCCGGCAGTTATGAGCCATCGATCTCTCCGGATAATCGCTATGTAGTCTTCCGGTCCGATGCTACCAATCTGATTGCCGGCGATACCAACGGCGTTTCTGACATCTATCTCAAGGATACGCAGACGGGCGCCATTTCACGGGTTTCGACTTCAGACACAGGCGCCCAGGCCAACGCATTCAGTGAACTTCCGGAAGTCTCGGCCGGTGGCAGCAGGGTCATCTTCCGCTCGACCGCCACCAACCTGGTCACGGGTGATACCAATGGCGTGCCGGATGTGTTCATCAAGGAAACCGGCACTGGTGCAGTAATCCGGGTCTCCTCTGATGCCTCTGGCAACCAGGCCGATGGCAACAGCGGCCTACCCTACGGACCGACAATCACTCCTGATGGGAGATATGCCGCATTTGACTCCAGCGCCGCCAATCTGGTTTACAACGACAGCAATGCCAGGCAGGATGTATTCGTGAAGGACACCCTGACTGGCGCCGTCATCCGCGTCTCCACCAGCTCAGCCGGCGCCCAGGGAGACCTGGACAGCTACTTCCCAACCCTTGCCGCGGATGGCAGCAAGGTAGCTTTCCGCACCCATGCCACCAATCTGGTCACAGCAGACACTAACGGCACCAGCGATGTCTTCATGAAGGACATCCTCACCGGGGCGACATCCAGGATCTCCACTGACGCATCCGGCGGCCAGGCTGGCACCGGCAGTTGGGACCCGTTCCTGTCCGCGGATGGCCGGTATGTGACATTCGCCTCGGATGCCCCTTCACTGGTTCCCGGTGACACGAACAACACCTACGACGTCTTCGTCAAGGACTCGGTAACCGGCGCAATCGCCAGGGTATCGCTCAGCATGTCAGGCGCGGAGGCTGATAACTGGAGCTTCGGCTCTTCAATCTCCAGCGGCGGCGGTTTTGTGGCATTCGAATCGCTGGCCTCGAACCTGACACCAGGAGACACCAATGGCTCCTACGACATCTTCCTGGCGGCGACCCAATGGTGCCCCGGATCGCGGCCATCCCTGAGCCTGGCCCGGGGAAGCGTATACTGGGCCAGCTATGCTGATTACCTCAGCCGCTCACTCAGCGTCGACTTTACAGTGACGAATGCCGGGGCGAACGCTGCCCGCAACGCGAACGTTACCGGCGTATCGGCGTCCGGTGGCGTATTGGCGGTCACGGCATTGCCGCTATCACTTGGTGACATCACCGGAGGCAGCTCGGCTACGGCGACCCTGAAGTATTCAGTCCCCATGGAAGTGGCGTCATTTACGACATCCGTGGCAGCCACGTCCCTCGATGACTGCGCCGAAGTCTACCTGTATCCGTAAAAAGTCTATTTGGGCATCGGGCGCTAAGATAAGCCCCCCCTTCTTCGTTTTGAGGCGCGCCGCAAGGCGCGCCTCAATATTTTCTGGAAGGAACCCGCCAGGTTCCGTTTTCGCTCCGCCGAGCGGGATATAATCAGCACATGACCGCTCAATCAAACGATCTCCGCATCGCCAGCGTCTATATCCAGCATAAGACCCGTTCGCTGGACCATCCCTTCGATTATCACATCCCGGACAGGCTGCTTAAAGCAGTCACTACCGGATCGGTGGTTCTGGTACCCCTGGGCAGGCAGAAGGCGCTCGGAATCATTGCCGGGCTCAAGGACAGGACGAGCTACACCGGGTCCGGTCTGGCGGACATCGAGGAGCTGGTCGATTATCCCCCGGTACCAGAGCGCCTGATCGATCTGGCGCTCTGGGTCTCGGAGCACTATTACTGCTCGCCTGCGTCAGCCCTGGGTCTGGTCCTTCCACCCGGTGGCCTTCCAGCCCTGGTCAAGTCGGGATCCGGTGAACAGGTCCGCTATACGCTGAAGGCGCCGAAGGTAAGGCCGCGCCGGGTAAGGTTCGTCCGGCTGAGCGGCAGCGCCGGCGAAAAGGATGACGCAGGTGAGGGCACGGGTAGAGAGATTGATGCTATGGCAGGCGAAAAGGGTAGCACCGATGCACAGGCGCGAGTCCTTGCGATCCTGCAGAAAGAAGGCGAGTTGCCGCTGGCTGATCTCAGGAACAGGGCAGCCGTCAGTTCCTCCCCGCTAAAAACCCTCGCGGCGCGGGGCAGGGTAGAGATCTTCGAACGCGAAGTCCGCAGGGACGGCTTACGGTATTACGCCGGCCAGGAGCCCGAAACCGGCATCGACGACACCGGCAGCGCCTCGGCTGCGAGGAAACAGAAGGCCCACACGCTCAACGGAGACCAGCAGGAAGCGCTGGACGTGATTGTAACCCGTCTCGATAGCATCGATACCCGCCAGCGAAGCCGGCCGGTCCTGCTGGAGGGAGTGGCTGGGGCCGGCAAGACCGAGGTTTACCTCTGTGCTATCGAGGCGGCCGTCGCCCGAGGCTACAAGGCCATAGTCCTGGTTCCGGAGATATCACTCACCCACCAGGCCGTCAAAAGGTTCCGCCGCCGTTTCGGCGACCATATCGGCATCCTCCACAGCGGACTCAGTGTCGGCGAGCGGTATGATGAATATTCGCGGATCCGGTCGGGGGAGGTCGAAGTCGTGATCGGCCCGCGTTCCGCCCTCTTTGCGCCGTTGCCGAAGCTCGGGCTGATCGTCATCGACGAAGAGAACGACGGCTCATTCAAGCAGGAAAACGACCCCCGCTACGACGCCCGCCGGGTGGCGCTGGAGCGGGCGCGGCTGGAGGGCGCGGCCCTCGTCTACGGCAGCGCGACTCCAAGCCTCGAAAGCTACTACCGGGTCACTGACCGCTTCACCCTTCGCGAGCGGGCGACTGGCGCCGCGATGCCGGAAGTGGAGATCGTCGACATGCTCGAGGAGAAGGAAACGATCTTCAGCGACCGCCTCGCCGCAGAGATCGACCGTAACCTGGGCGCCGGCGGCAAGACGATCCTGCTCCTGAACAGTCGCGGCTACGCCCGTTTTCTCCAATGTGGCCATTGCGGGAACGTCTGGAAATGTGACAACTGCGAGGTCTCCCTGACTATCCACTCCCGCATCCACAGACTTTTGTGCCACCACTGCGGCTACATGGAAGAGATGCCGGACTTCTGCCCGTCATGCAGATCCACCGACCTGCGCCGCTGGGGTGTGGGCACCGAACAGCTCGAGGACGAAGTGCGACGCCGTTTTCCCGAGGCGCCGGTCTTCCGGCTCGACGCCGATACTGCGCGAGGATACGGCGCGGGGCCGCGGATCCTCGAGGATTTCGGCAATGCTGAGGGCGGGATCCTTCTAGGCACTCAGATGGTCGCCAAGGGCCATCATTTCCCCGATGTCACCCTGGCGGCGGTCGTGAACGCCGATCTGTCACTGCAGTTTCCCGAGTTCCGCGCCGAAGAGCAGACTTTTGCGTTGCTGCTCCAGCTTTCGGGCCGCAGCGGCCGCGCCGAGAAGCCGGGCAGAGTGATCATCCAGACATGGAATGCGGATATTGAATGTATTAGAATGGCTGCGAACCAGGCGGTGGAAGAGTTCTACACTGCCGAGCTGGAGCGGCGTCGGCGTCTGGGCTACCCGCCCTTTGTGCAGCTGGTGAACATACTCTGCCTTTCCCGGGAAAGCACCAAGTCGGCGAAGGCCGCCGGATTCCTCGGGGAAAAGATCGAAGCGGTGCTATCCACTGAACGCGTTCTGGGTCCGGCGGACCTGTTTCGTCTCAAGGGTTGGGCCCGAAGCCACATCCTGGTGAAGACCGACAGTATCGAGCGGACACTTGCCGCCATGAAACCGGTCATCGAGCATTACCGTGGACCTTACAAGGCCAGGGGTGTACGCATAGTCGTGGATGTAGACCCGCAGTGGCTGAGCTGACAGGAGGACAGGTTTGGCAGACAACGATAAGACAAAGGCAGCGGCATTCGGCCAGATAAGGCAGTTCGGCGACCCGGTGCTGAAGGAAGAGTCGCGGCCGGTAGAGGTCGACGACGAGCTGCGCAAGCTGGTCGATCGCATGATCAAGATCATGCACGCCGCCGACGGTGTCGGCCTGGCCGCACCACAGATAGGAGTATTGCGCAAAGTCATAGTCTTCCAGCTTGACAAGGAAGAACACGTACTGATCAATCCGGAGATCACCTGGAGGTCAGAGGAGACTATCACCGACGCCGAAGGTTGCCTGAGTCTGGCCAGCCTCGCGGTTGACGTAGAGCGGGCCCGGCAGGTCAGGGTCGAGGGGGAAGACCTGGACGGCAATCACAAGGTATATGAGCTGGAGGGCCTTAAGGCACGCATCCTCCAGCACGAGATCGATCACCTTGAAGGTCTGATGATAGTCAACCGCACCAGCCGTGAGCAGCGCAAGGATCTGATGGCCAGGCTGCGGAAGGTCAAGCTTCCTGGTGAAGACTAGGCCATGAAGATCGCATTCGCGGGAACGCCACACTTCGGAGCCCTGGTACTCGGGGCTCTTTTGCTTTCGAAACATGAGATCGTGCTCGTCGTAACCCAGCCTGACCGGCCGGCCGGGAGGGGCCGCGGGCTGAGGACATCACCGGTCAAGCAGCTGGCTCTCGCAGAAGGCCTGAGGATCGAGCAGCCGGAAAAAGCCAGCGCACCTGAATTCGTGGCCTCGATGAAAAAGCTTGGCGTCGAGATCTTCACCGTGGCTGCGTTCGGCCAGATTCTCAGGGCACCGCTGCTCGAAGGCCTGCCTTGCATAAATGTCCACGCTTCCCTCTTACCGAAGTACCGCGGAGCCGCACCAATCGAACGCGCCATCATGGCCGGCGAGCGCGAAACAGGCGTCTCCATCATGGACATAACCCCCAAAGTCGACACCGGAGCCGTCTATCTTCAGAGGGTGGTCCCGATCAGGGAAGACTACGATGCCGGTTCCATGTACGAAAAGCTGGGGAAGACCGGGGGAGAGGCGCTTGCAGAAGTGCTCGATGCCATCGAGGCTGGCGGCATGTCACCAGTGCCACAGGACGAAGCCGCTGCCACCTATGTTGAAAAGATAACATCTGCCGACCGCGTGATTGACTGGAACCGGCGCGCTTTGGAGATTGCCGCCCAGGTGCGGGGGCTGGCGCCACATATCGGCGCCTTCACAAACGCTGGTGACCATCGCCTGAATATATGGAAGGCGCAGGTTCCCGGCGGGGTCAACGCTGATGAAGATGAAGGACTGCCTCGAGAGGCGACCGGCGCAACCACGCCCGGCGAGGTCACCATCATCGACGAGCGGCTGATCGTCACCTGTGGCGAAGGAGTATTGGAAGTACTGGTGGTGCAACCCGAAGGCAAGCGGCGGATGTCTTCCGCTGAGTTTCTGCGAGGTCACCGGCGCCGGCTGACCGGTGGCCGGCTGGGATAGGAATATAATGATCTTGATGAAGTGCCGGGCAGGTGAATGCCTGATCGCTGCAGGCAAGACTTCCCGGCAATCAGATGGGCGTTTGGTATAATCTAGTCGGTCTTCATGCGTGAGAGGGAACCGCGAGGTTGCGGTTACGCGAATTCCGTTGCATGACGGGGCGTGGCGCAGCTTGGTAGCGCGCTTGCTTTGGGAGCAAGAGGCCGGCGGTTCGAATCCGCCCGCCCCGACCACACTTCACCTGAACAACACCTTTATCGGTTCACACCTCGCCAGAACCCAATCTCACCACTCATGTGCGCATTATCGGGCATAATTTCTGGAAAAAATGACGCTATTTGCTAAATATTCTTAAAGTTATGCCGATAATTAATGCCACATTTTCGTTATCAATTTCGTCATATAGCCGATATATTTTTTGAGGGTTTAGTCCGGCATTGCTCAGGTAGAAAAAGGATGATGATGACGAACCTGAGATTAGATCACTCCCCAGGATCTTTAAGGGCGCTTGTATCACCCTTCCCCACGAAAGATCAGTGTTCTGAGTCCGCGTTGCGACGTCGCGGAACCGGGACCAGCCACTCGGCGTATTTTTTTTGCACGCACCTGTTAATTATTTCACAAGGTCGGGCGTAGTAAAGTGAATACATCGGGATCCAAACCGAATCTGAATTATCTCAAGGATAGAATGACCGCCGCACCTGCGGGTCTTGTGCATCATTTCTTCCTGATCCTTCTGCTGGTCGCGCTGGTCATTGGTGTGATCATGGCTTATGCCGTATCCCGCCATGACGATCAGGCGCGAGACCTGAGGCTGCAGTGGACTGGTGAAAAAGGGTATGACGCTGACGGGGTCGACCCTGATTTCGGCGCGGCTGGAGAATACAGGTTCAGAGTCGATTATCTCGATTCCCAGAATACCAGGCCGGCCACTATCCAGGTATGGGTTGATACAAATGACGATGGTGAATATCAGCCTGACGAGAAGTTCCCCCTGGACGCGACCGACCCCAAGGACGCAGATTTCAGAGATGGCGCGCGTTATGCCACGAATCTGGAACTATCTCATTACGGTGATGGTCAGTTGAGCTATCGCTTCTTCGCCAGCAGCGATAAGGATGAAGCAGCGGGAGAGCCGACTGCGTCAAGGCTCGTAACCGTGATCGGTGACGCGCCACTGCTCACCTGGACGGCCGAGCCAGGATATATCGTCGACGGCGTCAACCCCGACTCGGGTCCAGCCGGCGACTTCGTGTTCAGGGTCGACTACCGGCAGACAGCCAATGAAGCTCCGACGGCCATCCAGGTCTGGATCGACTCTGATGATAATGGCCGATTTTCCGCACAGGAACAATATAGTCTGGCACCGACAGACCTGTTCGATATTGACATGGTAGATGGCAAACGCTACAGCAGGACCTTGCCGCTCTCGTATGCCGGCGACGGGAATCTGAGTTATCGTTTTTACGCGAATGACGGCGCCGACTCCGCTGAAGGCGCGCCGACCGCCGAGCGGACCGTGACCATCACCAGGGATGACGATGCATCTGCCTGGATCCCTTATGGCGTCGCTGGTACAGGAACTAGTTATTATGATTCCTCTACAGGCCAGGATTATTCAGGCGGAAGTTCAGAGCCTGGAGGCGGCCAGGATGAGCCCGGCGGCGGGACTCCTTCGGATGAACCGGATGTTCAGGATACGACCAGGCCATCATCGCTGGTATCCACACCTCAAAATGGTTCCATGATCAACGGCGGCGCTGCGGATCCCTATATCGTTCGCGGTACTGCCAGCGATAATGTCGCTGTGCAGCGCGTGGAGATCTCCACGGATGGTGGCTACAGCTGGAGTCTTGCTGATTGTACTGGTTGCTCGGGTTCCAGCGTGAGCTGGAGTTTCGACTGGACCCTGCCGGTCGACGGCAGCTTCGGGGTCGTCAGCCGCGCGATTGACACTGCCGGAAACGTCGAGGCGCCGGTGGTCGGCAACAGCGTCCTTGTCGACAGGACCCCGCCGATGCATGTGACCGAGCCGCTGGTGGATGCATTGTCCGCGACAGCAATCGAGCTTTCCTGGACGCCGACGGAAGACACCGGCGGCTCCGGGCTTGCCGGATACACGGTGGAGCGCGCCGCTGACGCAGGCGGGTCGCCGGGCGGATTCAGCCAGTTTGCCGTGACCACTGACAACGGTTATGCGGATGCGAGCCTGAGCGCCAACAGCATGTACTGGTACAGGCTGAAGGCATTCGATGCTGCAGGGAACGAAAGCCACTACTGCACCTGCGTTCTTGGCTACACCCTCCCCACCGCCCCGAGCCTCACCGCTGACAAGACCACTTCCACCTGGTACGCGACAGCTGATGTCACCTTCAACAACATCGCCGGCTTCGGCCCGGGCGGGGTTCAGTACTACCGTTACAGCTGGGATCAGTCACCGACCCACAGCTTCACCGATACCGAGACCCAGTGGAGCTCCGGGACGCTCACCAGGACCTCGCTTGTCACCGGCTCGTGGTACCTGCACGTGAAGTCTTATAACTCCGAAGGCGCCTCTAATGGCACTGTGGACTACGGCCCATACTATTATGACGGCGTGGCGCCCACCGGCCTTGCCAACCAGGCGCCACTGAACGGAGCCATCGACCAGGCGACCAGCATCTTAGTAGAGTCGGGCACCGCCACCGATTCGGGCTCCGGCCAGATACAGTACTACTTCGAGGTAGCCCGCGACTCCGGCTTCACTACCGGCCTGCAGGCAAGCGGCTGGCAGAGCGGCACCAGCTTCGCGCCCTCACTCGATAACGCCACCACCTACTACTGGCACGTGAAGGCCAGAGACGGAGTCTTAAACGAGACCAGCTATACGGCAGCCTGGTCGTTCACGACCACCGACGTGGCCCCGGCTGCTCCTTCGATCGGCACTCCTGCGGCCCTCTCGGCTACGTCGGTCAGGTGGAACTTCACCGACAACGCCGGCAACGAGACCGGCTTCAGGGTCCATGACGCGCTCGACAACATAAAGGCAAGCTCCGCATCACCCGATCTGTCCTTCCTGGACGAAGCGGGGCTTGCCGCTAACACAAGTTACACCAGGCATGTACACGCTTATAACGGCGCCGGCGACTCGGTCGCCAGTTCCTCAGCATCCATCTACACACTCCCTGCTGCCCCGAGCCTGACTGCCGACAAGACCACTTCCACCTGGTACGCGACAGCTGACGTCACCTTCACCAACATCGCCGGCTTCGGCCCGGGCGGGGTGGAGCACTACCGTTACGCCTGGGATCAGAACCCGACCCACAGCTTCACCGACACCGAGACCCAGTGGAGCTCCGGGACGCTGATGAAGACCGCGAATCTGAACGGAGGCTGGTACCTGCACGTGAAGTCCTACAACGTCGACGGCGCCTCTAACGGAACCGATGATTATGGACCGTACAACTATGACGGCAGCGCCCCGAGCGTTACTTCCTTCACGGCGACGACGCCTTCGAACAGCCCGAACATCCCGATCACATCTTTCAATGCGACTGACAACATCGCTGTGACCGGCTATCAGATAACCACATCTCCGACAGCTCCGCTTGCTGGTGACGGCGGCTGGCAGGGTGCAGCCCAGGCAAACTATACAGTTGCAGCAGACGGCACCTACACGCTCTATCCATGGGCAAAGGACGCCGCTGGCAACGTCACAGCCGTGTTTGATACTCCGAGAACTGTTGTTGTGGATACAATCCCGCCGACGGTAGATTCGACCCTGCCGGGCAATGGCGCCACTGCGGTCGGCCTGAACAGCAGCGTGAGTGTTTACTTCAGCGAAGACGTCGACTGTTCGACCGTGAACACCACCAACATCACCATCAGCTCCGGCGGCTGGGCGCTCTCGAGCTGCTCCGGCGACCAGGCGGTCTTTAGTACGAGCGGCCAGAGCAACAATACCGTATACACGGTAACTGTCTCGACAGCCGTGACCGACGCCAGCGGCAATCCCATGGCTTCGAGTTATCAGTTCGCATATACGACCGAGATGGCTGGCGAAGGTATCACTGTCTGCGCGACAGGCTGCGACTACGGAACCATACAGCCGGCTATCGATGCTGCCTCCGATGGAGACACGATCAGCGTCTACGAAGGCACCTACAGCGAGAACATCAATTTCAACGGCAAGGAAATCACGGTTCAGTCAGTTTACGATGACAATGATCCGGTGATCCAGGGGACCGGCGCCAACAGTCCGGTTGTGACGTTCTCGAGCGGTGAGACATCGAGCGCGGTGCTCGATGGTTTCACTATCGATAATCAGGCCGGAGCGGGCTCCCTGAGCCGGGGCATCTCGATCACAGGCGGATCTTATCCGACCATCAGCGACTGTACGATACAGGGTAATGAAGTCATCTCAACCTGGGTGAACGGAGCCGGCATCTATATCAGTGGAGCCACGGCTGTTATAACCGATACGACCTTCCACCAGAATTCAGGCAGCAGCGGCGGCGCCGTCTATGGCACTGCTCTGACGGCGCCTCTTGCCATCAGCAACAGCAGTTTCACCAGTAACACGGCAAGGAACGGCGGGGCTGTTTATATTGCCAGCTCCGGCCAGCCGACCGTGATAACCGGCTCGACTTTCAGCGGCAACACCGCAACGGGGCAGAATGGAGGAGCAATCTATGGAAACGCATCTCCCATTTCGCTCTCGGGAAGCACCGTCACCGGCAACACTTCCGCCCAGGATGGCGCCGGCATCTGCATGAATGGCGCGTCGGCGGCACTGACCGTCTATAACGGCAGCCATATCGACAGCAATTCTGGAAGATACGGCGGCGGCATCTACGGTTGGACCGGTTCAGTGATCTCCATCAGCGATAGCTCCGTAGACTCGAACACGAGCCTGTCGGGAGGCGCCATCTACCTGAATGCCACGGTGGGTACGTCCACATTCGTCGACACGAGCATCAGTGGCAATTCAGCTACTGACACTCATGGCGGTGGCATCTATTCGAACTCGGCCCTGTCGCTGGACGGATGTACTGTCGATGGCAACAGCTCGACTCTCGATGGTGCCGGCATCTATCTGGTCGGCGCTTCAGCTACGGCTTCGGCAAACGGCGGCACGGTCAGTAACAATACCGGGCGTTACGGCGGTGGTATCTATCAGGGTGCCGGCGCCAGCCTGACGGTGACTGATGCTTCCATCAACGGCAACAGTGCCATATCCGGCATCGGCTCCGGCGGCGGCATCTACGCAGTCGGTACGACCCTGGACGTCGATGGAACGAATATCAAGGGCAATCGCAGCAGCGCTTATGGTGGTGGCATCTATAACAGCGGTACAGCCGTGACCATCACCAATTCGATGATCACTGGCAACACTAATGATCAGCAGGCTTACAGCGATGGCGGCGGCATCTACAGCGCTGGTACGCTGGATGTGGTCAACAGCACCATTGCAGGAAATTATACTCAGCGCTTCGGTGGCGGCCTCAGGATCAATTCGGGGACCGCAACAGTCAGGAACAGTATCATCTGGGGCAACAGCTCCGGCGGCGCCGGAACCCAGATATCAGGTGCTCCCACTGTCTCCTATACCGATGTTGAAGGAGGATATTCCGGAAGCGGCAACATCGATGCCGATCCGCTTTTCGTAGACTTCCAGCAGGCGACGGCGGGCAATCCGACTACTCTTGGAGACTTCCATATCCTGGAAGGTTCGCCCTGCAGGAACTGGGCCAACAATCCCGATGCCCCGGCGGATGATATCGACAGCGATATCAGGCCGCAGGAAGGCTTCGCAGACATGGGCGCTGATGAATTCATCGCAGATCCAGGCACGCCGGCTGCTCCTTCGATCGGCACTCCTGCGGCCCTTTCGGCCACTTCGATCAGGTGGAATTTCAGCGACAACGCCGGTAATGAAGACGGCTTCAGGGTCCATGACGCGCTCGACAACATAAAGGCAAGCTCCGCATCACCCGATCTGTCCTTCCTGGACGAAGCGGGGCTTGCCGCTAACACAAGTTACAC